>NZ_JBHIOI010000007.1:0-1826 GCF_042195415.1 Bartonella sp. CE47NXGY
TTATCAAAATGAGTCTTACTAATATACATTTTCATACAGCTATAGGCTGTTCAAGAAAATAGCAACATAAAAATATAGCTTTTTAGCAATATGGATTCTACTGTGATCTTTTTTCAACAAAATATAGAAAAATCTTCTATAAAACCTCACAGTTTATAGCCTCATCAAATATTATGCTTATCTCTAGATAAATACTGTGCGTCTGTAAAAAAAAAATATCCACCCTTATTTCAATAAATAAGGGTGGATGTTTTGTTCTATTTTCGTTGTTCGTATTATTTTATTTTCAGAGTGATTGCACCACCTATGCCCCAATGACCACCAGCACTCGTGGCAGAGAGATTAGAGCGGATTTTTCCGTTTTCAGATGTATAACCAGCACCAAGAGCAAATGCGGATTGTCCACGCCATGCGCCGCTACCAAATGAGACACTCAAAGATCCCGGCTCGTCAAAGTAACGTAGGTTGGATACTGCTAGACCAACGGCGGCTGCTTGCCTTGCCTCTTTCCGTACGCTCTTAATGTCATAACTTAAAATATTAAACTTCATATCTGTATATCGGTCAGACCGATCAACAGCATCATCAATGGCATTAATAACAATATTATCCACCCGACTATCCGTATATTTTTTTGCATCATCGAGAACAATTTTCATCTGTTGCTGAGTGTAATCATGTAGTTGACCACCATTCACAGCTTCTTTCGAACCTTGTTCAATGCGACCATTGGCAACATTATCAATCATAACAGGTTCACTTTCGTTGCCACCTTTTAGAGTGATCTTATTGGTTTTTTTACCATCAGCATCTTTATCATAGTTAACTGCACCATCAGAAAGATTATTAACCGTGTTCTCAATATTATCAACTCTGTCTTCAATATTGAAAACCGTTTCACCAATATTCGTAACCGTAGTGGAAATATTGTCGACTCTGTTTTCAATATGCTTAATATCTTTTTCAACGCCAGTGATACGTTCGTTGGTTTCCCAAAGCTGTCCACCATTGACTGCATCTTTTGAACCTTCTGCAATTTTACCATCTGCTACATTGATAATCTTACTTGGTTGACCATCATGGCTAGCGTCATAAGCTTTTTTCTGCTCATTCCAATTTAAACCATTGGACGAGACATTGTTTTCAACACTTTGAATACGGTCGTTTATCTTAGACATACTCTCACTTACGCCGTCAAAAGCACTGGCAACGTTATGATAATCCTTCTTTTCACCAGAGCTCCCGTCAGCCTTGAATTGTGCTATCTTGAAAGTAGGAGCAGTCCATTCTCCATTATTATAGCCAGCGCCACCACCAAAATATGCAGCAAGCTGATTACTCATCAAATAAAGTTGCGAACCATTTATAGCATCGGTTGAGTTAGCAGAAATATCTCCATTAGCAAGAAACTTAATTTTGCTATTTTCTTTGTCTGCTCCATGCTGTGCTACAAATGCCTGCTCATCATTGCTCCACAACAAAGCATCCCCTTTGACTTCTTGTGTAATATCATTGATTTTTTGTGTAAAATTATTGACCACATTCGTGAGATGACTATTCACACTCTTCACATTTGCATCGAGACCACTCAAAGCTGAGCCAACATCATGATAATTGGCTTTTGCCACCTGACCATCTTCAACAATAACAGATAAACTATAGTTTGGTCCTTTAAAAGCACCATTTTCGAACGAGGCACCACCACCAAAATAATTTGCTATATCTCCAGATATTTTATTAATTTGGTTCCCATTGATCGCATCATGCGAATCTTCAGCAATTTTCCCATCTTTAACATTATGGAGGGAAACGGGTGCTGTAGTCTT
>NZ_JBHIOI010000007.1:1926-75525 GCF_042195415.1 Bartonella sp. CE47NXGY
TACCCTGAATTGTGTAAGTTGGTGCTTTACCATTAGATACATCTGCACCACCACCAAAATATTGTGATGTATTTTGACTTACACTTGCAACGTCCCGATTAACCTGCTCCAACTGCGCAAAATTCACTGCATCATCAGGTTCTTCCCCAGCTGCCACTCCTGTAATCTGCTTATTGCCAGCATCAATACCATCCACAGTTATTTTAGCCCCATCAGCAAACAAAATGCCATCATCACTGATAGAGCTTCTCCCAGCGGTAACTCGTTCCACTGTAATATTATTAGCTAGATCAAATGTTACATTATTGTTTTCCCCACCTTTTGTAATCTTAAGGTTGTCACTTGCAGCCGACAAATCTACAGTATCTTGTACACCAACAGCTTTAGCATTTTTACCTCCAACAGATAGTGTCCAACCTTGGTCTACGTATTTTTGTAATGATTTTAACTGTGCAACATTAACGGCATCAGTGTCGCCACTACCAGCTGCCACTCCTACAATCTGGCGCGTTTTTTTTGATTTAGCATCACCAACACTCACTGCACCTAGCGTACTCGCCCATATCATGTCGTCAGAATCTGAAGGGCCTTTAGTTAAAGAATTATACCCGATAGCGCCAGCAGCAACATCAGCCACAGACTCGCTCCCAAGAGCAACACCCTTATGCTCAGTCGCTCTTGCATCTGAACCAATCGCTATCGAAAGATCTGTTTGAGCTTGAGCACCATAACCTATAGCAATTGCTTTTTGTCCACCTGCAAGTGATTTGTTACCGAATGCAATACTATCAACGCCTTTTGCTTTTGCACGCCCACCAATAGCAATCGTATTGCTTGCTACTGCTTCAGACGCAACCCCTATAGCAATACTTGCTTGTCCACCTGCAAGTGCAGCAATACCAAAAGCTTGTGATCCCCCAAACTTTGCAGTTGCAGCCGCTCCAAATGCTGTTGAATAATGCCCCGTTGCGGAAGATCCACACCCAGTTGCAAAAGAATACACACCATAAGCTTCAGGCAGAACATTTGAAAGACCACCGGTTGCTTTTCCCATATATCCCCCCTTACCGGTCAGACCATCATCAACCCAATTAAGCTGAACCTTCGCCCAGTTAAAAGGACGCTTGCCATTAATCTCTTTATTCATAGAAACTCTTTCATATAGTTCCTCTGCAGTGATTTGGTTATTAGTACCTTGATTGCTTCCACCACGATCAACAACATTAAACACACCACAGTAATCCTTATCGCCAGCTAATACAATACTGCCATGGCTAGCGTATTGATAAGACACGCTAGGACCACTTGTACTTTGAACTTTATCACCTGTTATCGCAAGATTTGCAGCAACCACAGGAGAAACACTCGACAAGAGCGCCGCTATAACTGTTCCCAATGAAACAGCTTTAATCAAATTTGGTGTTGAATATTTTTTCATAATACCCCCTCATAACAATAGATTAAAAACACAAAAAAGGTGTGTTCTAGAGCTTTCTTATTTCCCTTGCGTGTTCCTGCTTTTACAGCGTGTTTTAGGACATAAATAAAATTAAGACGTAAGCTGTTGTTTCTGCAACGCCTTTAGAGGGTAATTAGGGGTAGGTTCGTGAAAGTCAATTTGAGGAAGGTAAAAAAATACTTAATATTAGAATGGATTTCATTTTTCTATCAAAGGTTGTGTGTCGTTTTTAGCTTTGATCTCTTTGAAAAAGGTATAATTTTTGTGCCTATTGATCATCCGCTTAGGCATCAGTTTATTTTTCGTGAATAAGCTCTTTTATTTCATTAGAGGATTTATGAAAGCTTTTTACTAAAATGCCCCATCTATATCCTTACTCATGGTAATGTGTCTCGTTGCTGTATCCTATTTTACAAAAATACTCACTGCTACTTGTTCTTTTATTCCCTTCAGTTGTGAAAAATTCACTGCATCAGTATTGCTAGTTCCTTCTGCAACATTTGTTACTTTTTTACTTGCCGCATTAATATTACCGGTGGTTATTTGCGGGACATCAGTAATTACTAAGCCTGTTGCATCGACTTTTCTTTTCTCTCCTAATGTTATGCTTTTCAATGCTATATCATTAGCCAAACCAAATATGAGCTTATTTTCATCGTCCTTATCTCTTTTAACCCTGAAGTTACTTCCTCCCGATGAAAAATTCATTGTACTATCTAGCACCCATATCTTTAGCTGCCTCACCAGAAATAGACTGTTTCCACTCTTTTTTTCTTACGACTTCTTCTAAATCTTGCAACTGTCTCAGGTTCACCGCATCGGCAGATTTGCTATCAGCTGCTACGCCTATAATTTGTCGCGTTATGTTCTTACTAGGAACACCAATATTTACTGAAACTTTCGTACTTTTCCATTGAGATTAGGTGTTTTTAGCCAGTCCTTGCAGAACAGACGTATCCCCAAAAACGCCAGCAGTCCTACCAGACACAGAGCTGTTCCCGATAGCCCCCCATCAACCATCACTTTAGAATAGGAACCTAAAGCGATACTTCCAACCCCTTTTGCTTTTGAATAGAAGCCCATAGAAATAGCTTCTTGAGCAAATGCTTATGTACGGATGACCAAGAGCAATCGAACCATATTCTAAAGCTTTAGAAACAGCTGCTACTACTGTTGAATAATCACTCTTCGAAAGAGTATAATCATTTTCCCCGTGTTCGCTCTTCTTATTATATTCACTACCTATTGCAATACTGCTTTTCTCTAAAGCGTAAGCCATATTGCCTACAGAAACGCTTCATTCTTTTTCCGTTTGCGCTCCACTACCCTAAAGCAATACTTGTGTTTGGAGTACGTTGCATATCTGTAGATCGTTGCATTATAAAGCATACGTTTAAAACTATACGAAAATAAAAGCTAAAACTGTCTTCTTTTAATAAAGGGTATATTCGTATTTACATTTCTTGAAGCATTTTAATAAATCAAAATAATAGCAATCAATTTTTTAAATCTTTACCATTAAGGTCTTTTATTCTCAAAAAAAGTTGTCATAGGCTTTTTATATTCGGATTTTATATAATTACGGGTGTTTTATACATTTAGAATAGCTTTAGAGAACTCTGGAAGAAAGTAAAAAATTTGCCCTTTTCTTCAATTAAGAAAAAGGCAAATCAATTTTATGGATTTAGTCGTTTATTAGTTGAGTATCACATTAACCCCTGTACTTATACCCCAGTGACCTCCAGAAGTGGTAATTGACAAGTTGGAACCAATATCACCGTTCTCTGAAGTATAACCTGCACCAAAAGCAAAAGCAGATTGACTACGCCATAAACCACTACCAAATGCGATTGTTAATTTTCCAGGAATATCACTATAGCGTAAACCAGCTACCGCTAAACCAACAGCTGCTGCTTGTCTTGCCTCTTTTCGAACATCCTCAACAGCATAACTTAATGTCGAAAACTTCATATCCGTATACGAATTAGCCCCACTAACTCCATCTTTTACAAGATGAGAAATTTGCTCATCCGTATACTTATTGGCACTTTCAAGCACAAAATCCATCTTATCTTTTAATTGACCACCATTAACCGCTTCTTTCGAATCTTTTTCAACCCTTCCATCGGCTACATTGTCTATTAATACTGGAGAACTGTCATCTCCACCAACTAATGTAACTTTATTGGTCTTTTTGCCCGTTTCTTTATCTTTATCGTATTGTACAGATCCCTCCGTAACTTTATTTTCAATATCCTTGACCTGATCTGTAATCATCTGCTGAGTTTCCCAAAGCTGTCCTCCATTCACAGCTTCTTTTGAATCTCTGTCTACCTTGCCATCCTCTACATTGATAATCTTACTTGGACTCTTAACACCCTGAGCATCAACATGAGATGCATCATAGCTTCCTTTTTCTTCATTCCAATTCAGACTATTCGAAGAGGTACCCTTTTCAACTTCTTTTATACGATCATTGATAGTGCTCATGCTGTCATTAACAACATCAAATGCTTCAGAGACATTATTACGCTCCTCTTTATCACCTTTCGTACCATCCTTATTAAAGACCTGAACAGTGAATTTTGGTCCTTGCCAGTTTCCTTCCTTATCATAACCAGCTCCTCCACCAAAATATGAGGCAAATGTCTGTTGAAGTGTATAAATCTGACCACCATTAATCGCATCCGTCGAATCTTCTGATATCTTTCCTTTCGCAAGGAACGTGATCTTGCTGTTTTCCTTTTTACCTTCTTCCTCATGCTGTGCTACAAACGCACCTGCATCATCACTCCACAACAACGCATTTTGCTCAATGTTGTCTGAAATCTCATTATGAAGATTCTTGAAAACCTTATTTACACCGGCAAACGCGGCTGCAATGCTATCATAATCCTCCTCTACAAAGCTTCCATCTTCTTGGAAAGTCATTATCTTGAAACCTGGAAGGACCCAGCCATCACCATCATACTTAGCATCACCACCAAAATACTTTGCTAGCGACTGATTCAGATCATAAATCTGTCCACCATTAACCGCATCACTCGAGCCTGATACTATAGAGCCAGCCGCAAGTGATGTGATCTTGCTTGCTTTTCTGTCATCACCTTTCCCATGCAGAGCGACAAAAGCTTTGTCACCATCGCTCCAAGATAAAGAATCTTGTGCAACTCCCTCTGAGACCTCCTTAATGCGAGCGTTCACATTCTTGATATTCTCATCAAGCCCTTTAAAGGCAGAACCAACATCGGTATGCGGTTTATCTGTTACTTCACCACCTTTATCAATACTAGATAAATTATAAGTTGGCCCTTTAAAAGCACCATCCTTAAATTCAGCATCTCCACCCAACAATTTTGCTATATCCATTGAAAGAATGTGAACTTGTCCTCCATTGATAACATCCGTTGAGTTTTCCGCAATCGATCCGGCGGCTACATTATGGAGCGCAACAGGTGTAGCATCCTTCCCTTTCCCAAAAGTTACATTTGTATAATCAGTTTGATTATCTGTTGTTTTATCGTAAAGAACAACAGAAGAACTATCCGACAGAAGGGTATCAGAAAGATCCTTCAAACCTTTATCAAATTGTTCTTTGTTCACAGCTTCATTGGCTTTTTCTGCTGCCTTTACACCAGAAAGAGTTCGATCCTTACCACCCTTGTTTGCGATATTGATTTCACTACCTTCTACTCCTTTACCAATGTTGATAACATCTTCATTTTTCGTAACAAGCAAATTACTGATTACATCGCTGATCGCAGTTTGAACCTTTGTGAAAAGTTTACCCACACCTGAAAATGCATCTGATACATTCTTATAGCTTGATTCAGCTTCAGTGCCATCATCATTGATAATTTTGAGCTTAAAATCAGGAACTTTCAATTCCCCATCCTTATATTCAGCGTCATCAGAAAAATATTTTGCAACCTTATCGCCCAGTGAATAAAGTTGAGAACCATTTACGGCATCCATCGATTCTTTCGTAATATCTCCTACAGCAAGCGATGTGATTTTACTTGCCTTTCTGTCATCACCTTCCCCATGCTGGGCAACAAAAGCTTTGTCAGCATCGCTCCAAGATAAAGAATCTTGTGCAACTCCTTCTGAGACTTCCTTAATGCGAGCATTCACATTCTTGATATTATCATCAAGTCCTTTAAAGGCAGAACCAACATCGGTATGAGATTTATCTGTTACTTCACCTTTTTCATCAATATTCGATAATTTATACCCTGGTACTTTAAAGTTTTTTCCATCAAAGGATACATCTCCACCTAAAATTTTTGATAAATCCCCAGTGATTGTATGAAGCTGACCACCATTAACGGCATCTGTCGAATTTGAGCTAAGATCTCCACCCGCAAGACCTGTTATTTTTTTACCTGCAGCATCAATACCATCCGCTATTACTTTGGGGCCATTTTCAATCGTTAAGCCCGTTTTATCTAAAGTGACGTCTTTTAATTTTACACTGTTCAATGTGACATCTTGTGCCAAATCAAATGTTATTTTTTTGTCTTTACTGTCTGTTGTATCACTATTTTTAATCTCAAAGTTTTTGCTTCCAGAAACCAAATTTAATATATCACCCGGCTGAAAGTTTGAAACAGCCTTATCATTAAGAGAAAGTGTCCACCCTTGTGCTACAAATTCCCTTAATTTTTTCAGCTGCGCAATGTTGACGGCATCAGTGTCTGCATAACCCGCTGCCACACCTGTAAGCTGTCGTGTTATCTTATTCGGAGTATCACCAATACTAAAAGCTCCTTGAGTGCTCTTCCATATCACACCATCATCCGTTGACTGGCTCCCTATGGAAGGATCATAGCCAACTGTGGACACTGAGTTACGAGAAACAGATTTATAACCCACAGCAACACCACCCTCAGAAAGTACTTGTACATTTGATCCTAATGCCATACTATTTTTAGCTGTTGCAGCTGAAAGTCCACCTAATGCAATACTATTTTCACCAGATGCATTTGCAAAACCACCTAATGCAATACTATTTTCACCAGATACATTTGCAGAACCACCTAATGCAATACCATTATCGGCAGTTGCACTTGAAAGCTTACCTATAGCAATACTTTCTTGCCCACCTTTTCCCTCACTGGCAGCAATTGTAATGCTCTCCGTTTCGGCATGCCATTTAAAAACACTATCATCGGCAGCTTTTTTAATCTCATTGTGAAGATTTACATAAGACTTACCCACACCTTCAAAGGCTTTGGCTACATTTGGAAAACTTTCTTCTTCAATCTCATTCGTCTCAGGATTTAAAGTTTTAATTTTGAACTCTGGATTATCCCATTGACCATTCGTAAATTTAACACCACCGCCTAAATATCCAGCTATATGGGTAGCTACAACATTCAACTGACTACCATTTACCGCCTCTTGTGAATCTGCACTAAGATCACCAGATGTAACACCCGTTACCTTTTTATTTCCAGCATCAATACCACCGGTGGTTATTTTCGGACCATCAGTAATTACTAAGCCCGTAGCATCGAAGGTATTTTTACCTGCCTTTACGCTCTCCAGTGCAATGTCTTGAGCCAGATCAAACTTTACTTTATTGTCCTCTTTGCCCTTTGTAATATTTAGGTTGCTACTTCCAGCGGAAAAATCTACCGCGCTATCCATAAGAACAGTGGTAGCATTTTTATCTCCAACAGAGAATTTCCAACCGTTTTGTCTTACAACTTGTTCTAAGTCCTGCAACTGTCTAAGGTTCACTGCATCGGTAACATTAGAACCAGCTGCTACGCCTGTAATTTGTCTGGTTATACCCTTACTATAATCACCAACACTAACTGAGCCCCGCGTACTTTTCCATTGCGCCTCAACGTTTGTTGCAGGCCCCTGCAACAAAGAAGTGTAGCCAAGCTCACCAGCAGCCCTATCGGATATAGAATCGCTTCCTAGAGCAACACCTGCCGCAACCGTCACATTAGAGCTAGCGCCTATAGTAATTCCCTGCAGCGCCTGCTCCTGTGCATATGCATTGTACCCCATAGCAATCGCTTCATTTGCATAACTATGTGCTTTACTACCGAAGGCTATTGAAAAATCACCTAATGAAACTGTTCTCTCTTTTTCATCATAACTATCGGTTAGAGAAGAGCCGATTGCAATGCTATTTTTAGTATCTCTACTCCTACCAGCTAAAGCAGTTAAGCCGATTGCAATCCCTTGGTCAGCCTTCGTCTGCGCTACCTGCCCGTAAACAATAGCATCATGAGCTTCTCCCTGAGCTCGTTCACCATGGACAAGAGGATTACCCAAATTCCCATCCCTAGTTATCTGATCTCCCGTTACAACTCTTGGAGTTAAAGCTGCTCTTGTTATTTTTTTACTTCCAGCATTCATATCAATTGAACGTATTGAATCGCTGGCTTCTGCCAAAACATTCACTATAGGACTATAATCGCTCACACCAGTAAGAGTTTTGGTTAAAAAATTTGCATAGTCATCAGCAGCACTTACCTTGGATGTCAAAGAAACATTCAGCGCTGTTAAATAATTTTCCTGTGATGCACTAGAAGAATCCAAATCATTCGAAAAAACAGGGGAAACACTGGCTAAAAGTGCCGCTATTGAAGTCAAGGATAGGACTTTAATAAAAGGAAAACGAGAAAATTTTAAATTGCTCCCTGCTAATTTTGTATATAATTTTTTCATAGTGAACTCCCCAATGAAAGAAATAACTATAAACACAAAAAAGACACATTTAAACGCTATAATGCCCTCTAAAATTGGTTTTTCTAAACGTATTCAAAAATTTAGTACCTGACTGAAAAGATAGAGAAGTTGTGTTTTAGGTTTTATGGTTAATGCGTTTTGCTCTTTTACATTTCCTAAGAAAGTAAATTTTTTTGTGGTGATTGGTTTTTTTTTACCTTTAAACTTATTGGTTGTTTTTTGCAAGGGGTAGAGTTAATTTAGCATATTGTTTTATAGCTTCTTCCAGTAAAGTTGAAATACATTTGAATGGAGATTTTTGTCTTAGTAGAAAGCTTTTTAATAGATTTGTAGAGAGCAAAAGGTTTTTTTATCTGTAGAGTGCTACAGATTTTTCAGATTTAAAAATTAAAGAAGAAAATAATAAACTTATAATTTATGAAAAAACTCATTATCTTATTTTGAAATAAGAGGTTCATTTTGTTGAAAGCGTCCGGTTTTTCTGTTTTTTAAACCTGTATTTATCGTTAGCGCTTATCAATTTATATATATTTTTTTACATACGTAACAACAATTCACCCCTGCCTCATGAGACAGGGGTGAAAAGGAATTTTTATGTATTTTGTTTATTATCAATTCAATGTCATATTGAATCCCGCACCTACACCCCAGTGACCTCCAGAAGTTGTTGCGGATATGTTAGAGCGGTATTTTCCATTTTCTGAGGTGTAACCTGCACCAAAGGCAAATGCAGACTGACTACGCCATAAACCAGTACCAAATCCAACGCTTAATTTTCCAGGTGTATCATTGTAGCGTAAGTTAGACACTGCAAGACCAATAGCCGCTGCTTGTCTTGCCTCTTTTTTCACACTCTCAATACTATAGTTTAAAACATCAAACTTCATATCTGTATATTGCTTAGCCCGATCAACAGCATCATCAATCGCATCAATCACAATATTATTAACCCGTTGATCTGTATACTGCTTGGATTCATCAAGAATAATCTTCATCTGTTCTTTAGTATAATCATGAAGTTGACCACCATTTACAGCCTCTTTCGAGCCTTTTTCAATTTTACCATCAGCTACATTATCAATCAGAACAGGTTCACTGGCATCCCCCCCCGCTAATGTGATTTTATTGGTTTTTTTGCCGTTTTCATCTCTATCATAACGAACAGCATCCTCTTCAATGCCGTCAACTCTATTATTGATGTTATCAACTTTGGCATCAATATTGATAACTGTATCACCAATATCAGCAATCGTATTGGAAATGGTATCAACTCTGTTGGTAAGATGCTTCACATCTTTTTCGACACCAGTGACACGTTCATTGGTTTCCCAAAGTTGCCCACCATTGACGGCATCTTTCGAGCCTTTTTCAACTTTACCATCAGCTACATTGATAATTTTATTCGGCTTTCCATCGCGACCAGCATCATAGGCTTTTTCTTTATCATTCCACTTTAAAGCATCTGAATCGACCTTGTTGATGACATCATCAATACGGTTATTAATATTTGACATATTTTTATTGACGTCACCAAAAGCATCAGCGACATTATGATGCTCTGTCTCAACAGTCGTACCATCAGCATTGACTTGAACAATCTTAAAAGTAGGATCTGTCCATTTGCCATTCTCATATTTGGCACCGCCACCGAAATAATTCGCAAGTTGGTTATTCGTGGAATAAAGTTGGTTACCTGTAATGGCATCTGTTGAACCTTGAGCAATCTCACCATCTAAAAGATACTTCAATTTGCTGTTTGTTTTCTTACCATCTTTTTCATGACGTGCAACGAATGCTTCTTCCTCATCATCCCACAGTAAAGCATCTTTAGAGAAATCTTCAATTTTCTGGTTAAACTCATTGGATACATTCGTTAAACGTTGATTCACATCTTGAACATTTTTATCAAGACCTGTTAAAGCATCACCAACATTGTAAAAATTAGCCTTCCCTACTTCACCACCTACAATAGCGGATAAAGTATATTTCAGCCCTTCAAAAGCACCGTTAATGAACTTTGCACCACCACCAAAAAACTTTGCAATATCTGCTGATATTTTATTAATCTGACTACCATTGATTGCATCGTTGGAATTTTCAGAAATGCTACCATCTTTTACGTTATGAAGAGCAACTGGTCCGTTGTTCTTATCGCCGCCCAAAGTTACACTACCATAATTAACACTATTATCGTCATTCTTATCATAGAGAACCGCAGCAGCAGTTACTGTCTCAATATCTTTAGAAATCTTATCTATGCTTTTATCAAGTTGGTCTTTGTTAACAGCTTCATCACCATTTTCTGCCTCCCGCACGCCAGAAATTTTACGTCCTGAACCACCAACACCTGCAATATTGATCTCAGTACCAGCGGTATCCTTACCAATAGTAATAATACCTGATGCACCTCCATCTTGCTTAACAAGACTATTTTTTACCACATCGGAAATCTTATTATCAATATTTGTGATAGAAGTATTAACACCTGTAAACGCTTCCGTAACATTATGATAGGTCTCCCCCTGAATAAGGAAAGCTGGTTCTATACCGTTCAATACATCTGCACTACCACCAAAATATTTCGATGTATTTTGAGCGACTGTTTTGAGATCATTGTTAAGAGTTGTAACCTTCTTATTCGTAGCAAAAAGCTGTGAACCATTTACCGCTTGCGTTGATGTTTGAGAAAGTTCTCCATCTTTTACACCGGAAAGTGTTCTTTCTTGCTTATCTTTATTTACAAGGCTGATTTCAGTACCACCGGTTGCTTTACCCACAGTAATAAGACCATCTTCTCCCTCCTGCTTTACAAGGCTATTTTCTGTTACATTGTTAATCTGATTATAGATATCCGTAATAGAATTATTGACACCTTCAAAAGCATCAGCGACATTATGATGCTTTTTCTCAACAATAGTGCCATCCTCATTACGCTGAGAAACTTTGAAAGTAGGATCGCTCCACTCTCCATTCTCATAGCGAGCACCACCGCCAAAATAATTCGCAATCTTATTGCCCATCTTATAAAGTTGAGAACCATTTATTGCATCTGTTGAATCTCCTGAAATATCGCCATCCGCAAGGAACTTAATCTTACTATCTGTCTTCTGTCCATCTTTTTCATGAAGTGCAACAAATGCACTCTCAGAACTGCTCCACAATAAAGCATCTTTAGAGAGACCCTGAATTTCCTCAGTAAAATTATTGACTACATGTGTTAAACGACTATTCACATTTTTGACATTCGCATCAAGCCCAGTCAAAGCATCACCAACATTTTCAAAGGTTTTCTGTTCTACCTTACCATCTGCAGAAACGGTAGATAAATTATACTGTGGTCCAACAAAAACACCATTTTCAAATGAAGTACCACCACCAAAGAATTTTGCAATATCTCCAGAGATTGTATTAATTTGACTACCATTTACAGCTTCCATGGAGTCTTTGGAAATTTCACCATTTTTTACACCTGCAATGGTTCGCTCTCCCTCAGTACCTGTAATATCAATTTTCGTACCGCCTTTTTCAGCACCAATAGTGATAAGCTTCTGATCTTCTTTCCATTTAACAAGACTATTTTCTGTTACATTATTAATCTGACTATAAATATCTGTGATAGAAGTATCAACAGCAGCGAAAGCATCCGTTACATTGTCGTGTTTTGTATTCTGAACCATAAAAGTTGGTTTGATACCATTAAGTATATCTGTCTCCTTACCACCAAAAAAATCCACTATATTAGTAATATAACTAAACAGCTGATGGCCATTTATTGCTTCTGTTGAATCGGAACTAACTTTTCCAACTGCAACGCCAGAAATAATTCGATCCTTGCCTTCAGAGTTGGCAACATTTATTCCAATACCTTCTTTTTGCGCACCAATAGTGATAAGCTTTTCGTCTTCTTTCCATTTAACAAGACTATCGTCCGCCACTTCTTTTATTTTCTCTTCTACTGTCTTCAACTGGTTAAGATTAACTGCATCCGTACCCAAAATACCGTCTGCCACTCTTCTAATTACTTTATCGCCCGCATCAATACCGCCATATGTTATACTTGGACCACGTTTAATCACCAAGCCATTATCAGTTATAGTAACTTCATCCCCTACTTTTATTTTATTAACTTTAATAAGTTCGTTTAAATCAAATGTTACCTCGTTATTATTGCCTCTTACAATTTTGAGATTTTTGTGGTCATCCTTATCTGCAGCAGCTACAAACTTTACTGTACTCCCAGCTTTAACATCTGTAGCTTCTCCGTCTTCAACAGCAAGCTTCCAACCCGTTTTAATTCCCGCTGTAACATCTTTCAGCTGCTTAAAATTCACAGCATCGGTATCATCAGTTCCGTTAGCAACTTTTGTGATTTTTTTATTGTAAGCATCAATACCATCAACAGTTATGCTTGGTCCCCCATCAACAAACTTAAAGCCATCGTTGCTCATAATGCTGTTGCCTGTCGTGACACTCGTGAGCTTAAGAGTATCATTCAAAGAAAATGTGACTTTGTTATTGTCTTTTACAATTTTGATATTTTTGCTTCCATCCTTACTCGCACCAGCAACAAGATCTACTGTACTCCCAGCTTTAACATCTGTAGCATTGTTACCATCAACAGAAAGTTTCCAGCCATTTTCTGCAAGTGTCCTTACCTCTTTCAACTGTTCATAATTTACAGCATCAGTATCGCCTTCTGCCTTAGCTACTCCTGTAATTTTTTTATCACCAGCATTAATACCATTCAAAGTTATGCTTGGTCCATTACCATCAATAAACTTAAAGCCCTCATCACTCATAATGCTGTTGCCTGTCGTGACACTCGTAAGCTTAAGGTTATCATTCAAAGAAAATGTAACTTTATTACTGTCTTTTGCAATTTTTATATTTTTGCTTCCGTCCTCACCCGCATCCGCAACAAGATCTACTGTACTCCCAGCTTTAACATCTGTAGCATTGTTACCATCAACAGAAAGTTTCCAACCTGTTGCCATCCCTGCTGTAAAGTCTTTCAACTGTTTATAATTTACAGCATCAGTATCTTCTTCCCCTGCCGCTACTCCTTTAATCGTTTTATCACCAGCATGAATACCATTAACAGTTATGCTCGGCCCATTACCATCAGTAAACCCAAAGCCAACAGCACTCATAATGCTTTCTCCTGCTGTGACAGTCATTACCTGAATATCATCAGCTAGATCAAACGTGACAGTGTTATCTTTATCTTTTTCGATCTTGATATTTTTTGCACCGTTATTGTCAGCTGACTGAAAATTTACTGTACCATTTGGACCAATAGCCGTAGCATTTCCACCGTTAACAGCAAGCTGCCAACTCGTTTTGGTTGCATCTTGTACAGCTTTCAGCTGTTTATAATTTACAGCATCAGTATCTTTTTCCCCATCTGCTACGTTTGTGATCTTTTGCTTGGCTGCATCAATACCATCAATAGTCATGCTTGGACCATCATTACCATTAATAAAAAAGCCGTCTACAGTCATGCGTGAACCGCTTTCACCGTTAACAAAAAAGCCATCATCACTCATCGTGCTTTGGCCTGTGGTGACTTGCGTCAATTTAAGATGATCATTTAAAGTAAATTCAATTTTATGCTTATTATCTGCAGTGTTTTTTGCAATCTTTAAGTTGTCTTTTCCCGCTTCTTTTTCACTTTTCACTGAAAAATCTACAGTATTGCCTGAATTCACATCTGTCGGATCGGTATCGTTAGCAGAAAGTTTCCACCCCCCTCCCCCTGCTATGATATCTTTCATAGCTTTTAGTTGCGCCACGTTTACCGCATCAGTATCTTCACTTCCAGCTGCAACCCCTGTAATTTGTCGTGTTAGCGTACCATTACCACGACCGCCAACTTCACCAACGCTAAAAGCGCCTGTGGTGCTCTTCCATGCTATACTGGTTTTTGTTGTCCCTTTACCTGTTACAGGATCATAACCAGCAACATTCTTGTCTCTATCAGAGATAGCCCCACCACCTACAGCAACACCATCTCTAACAAGCACTTGCGAATTTACACCAATGGCAACCGAATCTTCTTTTTCAGCATAAGCTTGCGTACCTATAGCAATCGCATTTTCAGCATTCGCGATTACTTTTCTGTTAGGATCATTTTCTTCGGTTCTGTCAGAGCGCCTGCCCCCTATTGCAATAGCACCTGAAGCTTTAGCTTCAGCATCTGTACCTATAGCAATCGTATAACTCTTTTCTGCCTTTACCTTTGTACCTAAAGCAATGCTATTTGTACCTAATGCAGTTGCAAGCCCTCCAATAGAAACTGAAGATTTGCCCGATGCTTCTGAGCCTACACCCATAGCAACACTTGCTATACCACTTGCAAGTGCGGAAACACCAAAAGCTTGTGCACCCCCTGCCTTTGCTGTCGCACCTGCACCAAATACGGTTGAATAATTACCCGTCGCTGCAGATCCACAACCCGTTGCAAAAGAATAAACACCATAAGCCTCAGGCATAGCACTAACGATACCGCCAGTCGGTGTCCCCATATAACCTTTAGTGGGATCACTTAATGTCCCATCACCAGTCCAAGTAACCTTTTCAGTGGTCGTGCCGTAAGGACTACGACCTCCAAAAACTTTCTCACCAATAAATCTCTCATATTGTTGCTCTGCGGTTATTCGTTGACTTTCACCAACTCTCTCTTGTTGTTTGCCGCCACGACCAATAACGTTGTCTACACCACAGAAATCATCATCACCAGCCAACACAACACTCCCATGACTACCGTGTGGATATGCAACACCAGTACCAGTTGTACTTTGACTCGCCCCTCCTACTATCGCAAGATTCGCCGCAAAAACAGGAGAAACACTCGATAAGAGTGTGGCCATTACCGTACTAAGAGAGACAACTTTAATTAAATTTGGTGTGGAATATTTTTTTTTCATAAGAATCTCCTCCTACAGAGTTCAACATCATCACAACGCGCGAAAACACACATGGCAAAACCCTTAGTTTGCGCACTTCAAAAACCAATAAATCAAGACAAAACTCCCCCCTACGATACCGATACTTATCCGGCATCGACCTAAAATCTCTGCAACAACATCGAATCTAGAAAAGTCCCCAACCCTTTTAGCTAGAGGGATTCAAGCTAAAAAATAAATAAAAACACAAAACTTTGAAAATATACTGTTATCTCCATTCAAAAATACTGCGATTTATCTCTTAACAAAAATAGTTTCACTAAAGAGCAATTCTACTTTTCAAATAAAGCGCATCAGAAGAATGGCAAGAGTGTAAAAATTATTTTTTATAAATTTATAAAAATACTTCTCAATAAATTAGCTGTTCTTATAAGCACAAATTTATGATTTTTTAACTTATAGCATAATGTAATAATGACGATTATCATGATAATCTCACTTTTTGTTGCGAGGTAAACTGTTTCAATATATTATACATCTCTTTGAAAGAAATCTGTCTTAAATATAATGATGCACGCTCTGTAAAAAGTTTTAACGTGCTCATCTTATCATCTTCATAAAAAGACAAAAGCGCGCCTATAAATAGTCTTTCGTTCTTCTCTCTTATATATCTGTTACCCTTCTATAGGAACAAAACATCGTCATTGTATTTTCACTATTGTATAAATTTTTTAATATCACAAACCGAAAAGAAGCTGTTTTCTAAACTCTTTCCTCTCACAGAACCCACTGTATTTTCACTGTTGTCCGTATCTTTTCTTCAACCAACAAATATTTCAGGAATGGCACTATATTAGCTTCTTTTTGAATCAATTTTGTTTGTATTGCTACCCGTCGTTCTTTTTATGAACCGTTTTATTTTTAATCAGAACAGTCTATTGATTTATAATGATAGTTTCTCGTTTTTCAGATCGAATAAGAGACTCGAAGATCGTGAGATCTTCACATTCCAAACTTGGTTATACAGCAGAAAATCAAAAAAGTTTTATTTTTTTTAAAGGCTGTTCATTCGTATCTTATGAAATTTCTAGATGTGCTTTTCAGTTTCGATTTTACGCTTTAAATGTAATTTTAAAAGTGGCAAAGTGGCTTCGACTTCTTCTATATCATTGAGGTTTTGAATAAGCTCTTGCAATCTTCCATAAAGCTCTGCTGCTAATTCCGCAACATCTTCAGGAGAAAGTGTTATTTTTGCATCATGATAGGTCGTATAAGCTAAATGTCCAAGCTTTTTCATCAGCCCAACAGGAATCGCCTGCGGTTTAAAACCAGCTGCTTTCGCCTTTGCCATATCTGAAAACATATCACCATTTCCCGTTACTAGCCAATCTAATGAAACACCACAAATTTCTTGATATTTGGAGAGCGCAGAGGCTGTAGGCTCACTTATACCAGTTTCATAAGTTCCTATAGAGCCAGCAGTGATACCAAGATGTTCAGCAAACTGCTTACGCTCTGTAAAACCAAGAGCCTGACGCACTTCACGAAAACGTTTTGCCAACTCAGTTTTAGGTTTTGCTTCCGGACGAGCCAAAAAAAACACTCCAAAATCAATATAATTGCTGACTAAATAATTATATTGATTTACATCTATCATTACTGCCCCTTAAGAAGAGCAGTTATCACATACATAACCCCACAAAAACGGATGTTACAGCATCCATTCAAGCAGGAGCGAAAATTATGACAATTACAAAAATGCAATCGCCGTGGTATTTTTCTGAGCTGCGCCCCTGTAATATAACCTTGGAAAAACTCAAGCCTATCAGAGGCTATTTTCCAGAGTCAAAAACATTTGGACACAGGCCAATGAAAAAACTAAATGCGCCCCTGCCAACTCTATCAGTTTGCATGCCAAGCCAATTCTTGCCAACTGCTTTCTCAAAAGTTGCAGTCATATTCTTTCAAAAGCAAAAAGCCTAATACGATTCTCTTCATTTCATGCTGTGTAATATACCACTGAAATCTTATTACAAAAATATGCTAATGCATTTCCCATAGGTTTTTATAAGGTAAAAAGTTTATCAATGTCTAAAAATCAATATAAAATAGGCAAAATAATTGGTATTCTACAAAAAATGAGATTATCACTCGTTATTAAAAAGTTAGACGTTTACAAACCCTGTTTGCTTATTTTATATATTAATAGCACTGATTTAGCTGTAACTGGCAATAGAGATTTCAGGGTGTTTGGTTTATCGTCAGAATACTCTTCCTCTACGCATATTAAAAGCCTTTTGGCAATGTATTTTAAATGCTATAAATTCTATAGTAAACACATTGCCATCCATATTTACAATTGGGCGCTTCAAAATCTTGGAGTAATAAAATCTTTAATAGGCTTTGATTTAAAAGCGCGTATTTTGCAGAAAATTGACAAAACCATGAGGTTCGTATACATGGCAATTTTAAGTGATGATAGTGGAGTGATACTTAAAAAAGCTGCATGGAAACCCGCAACGTTGAGGAATTAAGCATGACCTCTTTATGCGATAAAGAATTATCTGATACACTGGTTGGTCTTTATGACGACTATCAACGCGGTTTCGACATTGGAGAAGAGCTTAAACTGTGCGTGGATTTGGCGTTATCTCTTGAATTGGAACTCAGTATTCACCGTTTAAGTGAAACAGATGCTGTTTTAAAAAAAGAGATTGTGCAAACCTTGCATCGTCGTAGAAATACTCATTCCAATGAAGATGAAATTGATACAATTTTTCATATGGATTTTGAAAAACAAAAATAATACAATACTCTCCCCATATGATACGATATTACCTCATCGCTTTACTTTCTGCTACGCTTAGACAAAAAACTTTCAAGAAGATTTAAAGTGTTACGTTTTCGTCTTCTTAACAACAGTGAGATGAATTAAAGAAACGCATCAATTCTTTTAGATCATTATCAAAAAATAGAGAGTATTCTCTAGCATACATCAATTTATGCTTTGTTCATTAAGCACCAACTTTTACATTTTCTCAACTCTCCTTTAAAAGCAAAATATGAAATGTGCTGCAGCGTAAATGTTTAAAAATAGCGTATATTGACCACTCTTAAACGTAATTTATTGTTTTTCATGTTTATAAAACAGCACTATGAGTATTCCAACAAACGCAACAATGCTTTGAAAAAAATATATCGATTGAGGTGATATGTTACTATTATCGCTTGCCATGATGAGATAGACTCCGAGGATCAAGCATCCAGAGATACCATTAAAACTTGCCTGCAATCTTCCTTGGTATTCAGGATCACAAGAGAGTTGTGATAAAGAAATCGAAAGAGCCCAACTCGAAAGTCCAAATCCAATCATAAAGTAAACAGGAAAAACAACAAAATTGTGTGTATTAACAGATAAAATAGCGAGGCCAATAGCCATAAAAGCTAATAAAATGGCTAATGTTTTCCTTATGGATAAAACTTTACAAAGAAGTGGTGAAAAAAACGCACCTGTCAATACACCCATAGAATAAAGCACCTCAAATATTGCAAAGGTCCTGTTATCCGCATGTAAAACCTCTTGTATATAAGGAACGAGAATAACAGGAACGGTCATCAAAAGAGTCATAATAATCATCTGGCTTATATAAGGTACAACAAGAGCTGGATTCTGTTTAAAATAATGAAGGGATGCTGTATAATTTTCCCACCAATTTTGCTGGTTTTGTTTTTTAGATCTTCGGTTTTTAGGTACCTTCATTGCAAAATTAAATAAACCAGCAATGATAAAGGATATACCACCTATTAGAAGAGTTCCTTTTGTTCCTGCATAGGACAGTATAAATCCACTTAAGCCCATACCTACGATAGTGCCAAGTTCATAAACCATATCGATGGTTGCATTTGCATTGATGAGCTGTTCCTTCAGCACAATACTTTGAATTAAAGAAATAGCTGATGGCATATAAAAAGGAATAAAAATACCCAAAAGAGCAGATAAGACCATCAATTCAATTTCTATACCAAAATGCCAAAGCATTACCCAGCCCACGATTACCAAACCTCTCACAAGATTTGAAATAATAATCTGCGTTTTACGGTTATATTTATCTGCCAATATGCCAAAAATAGGCGCAAAAATAATGCCAGGCGTCCAAAGAAAAAGCATCATCAACGCTACACCACGGATTGAGCCCGTCTGATTGTAAGCGATCCATGACAATGTAATATAATTTAGTCCACTTCCAAATGTAGCAAATAAGCCGCTCAAAGTAAAATAGAGAAAAGTTCTATTTTCAAATAAAGCAATGCGTTCCTTCAAATTTGAAGTGAACATAAATTATCCTCTAAAATGAATACCAGTCGATATGCATGATACACCCTGTTTAAAAACAGGCATTCTTACAATTTTTATTTTAGATCATTAAATTTAAGAAAGCAAAATTTCTTTTTTGAGGCTTTTACAATCTTTGTGCTGTTTTATGATTAATTCTTCTATGAAAACGGAACATTTATGGACAAAAACAAAATTAATATTTTATGTGCGTTTTATTCAGAAGCTACACCTTTATACATCTGTGAAACAATTTTACGGTATGGAAGCTTCACTCACATTATTGTCCTTATTATTCTGTGCACTAAAATATGCTCGAGTATATTCCTCCATGTCGTTCTTCTATCACCACACTTCGTCTCTAAAAGAATAAACATACTATTATCCTCACAATAAATATTGCTAACTTTTCTACTCCCCTTCTCTAAATCTTTTAAAACAAGCCCATTACAGTTAGTTTTCTAATTAAAATATATAACGTGATATTTTTCCTGAGCAGTTAAATTATTGCAATCACATCTCTAAAGTTTCAGATTTAGAGTAAGAATACATAAAGGAGGATTTATCGTGGATAAATTGATTAATAAATGATTTTATTCATAATCAAAAAAACTTATCTATATGATGTCGTATTTGATGATGAATTAAAGAAACAGGAGTAGTTCCATCAATTGTTATAAACCGCTCATCTATTTCCGATAAAACGCGGTAAATGAAAATAAAATGTAATATGAGGTCTTGGAATAGATTGATTTAATTTAACGACACTTTCAACAGAAAGCTCTTGAGCATAAAAATAAGCAAGACTAGAATAAACATATCGATCGCTAATTAATAAATTTTGCGATGACGTTAAGGAAGGTTCAATAATTTCAAGCGTATATTTGCGTCTATCTGTCGCTGATAAGAGTGCTAAAAGCAACGGATCAATTGCTTTTCCATTATCTAAGTAATCTCTAATTTCTGGATTATTTCTATACCAATAACTGGGTTGAAAAGTTTGTATTATATGTTTTTCTGTTGAGTAATGGCGTGCAATTTCTTTTGTTTGTGTTGTCTTACCACTCCCATCAAACCCGCATAAGACAATAAAAGAACCAGAAAATTTCTTTGAAGACCACATGGAGTTATAAACTTTTTTATCAAGATACATTTTGTCTATATACTTTCCATAAGTTAAATTGTTTTATATCTGAAATCTCTTAATGTTTAATAAGGTGTTTTTTAACTCGTCTCTAAACAGAAAAACACAATACTCCCGCATTTTGTATAACTTATTAACTTTATGATAAATGGCGGTATATAGACTTAGTTTTAAGATAATGTTATATTTTAGACAACTTAAAATGAGATTAAGTATTTGTAAAAAATATATTTTTTTGTTCACACTCCATAACCTGTCATTTTTTGACGAATTCTAGTAGAGTTTCTGAGGATTACTCCTATAGCGTCGTGTAAGTGTATAGAAATGAGTTCGATCTCAGTATATTATTGTCCCTTAAGAGCTGCTACTAGATTGCGCTCCATAGGAAGATAATGAAATCAACTCTATCTTTTCTCAAACCACTGCCCTCGCTATAAGCATTTGATATCCGATCCCGTCAAAAAGCAGCAGAGCAATTCTTGGAAAACATCGCTGAGATATTGAAATATGCCTAGCAAAAGCGTTTGAATCAAATGTTTCACTATATTTTTCGGTATATTCATAAACTGAAACTAAGAATATTATAATAAGACCTCAAACAACGACGACGCCCAAATCAGCCGTAATAAAGCCTCCTAAAACTGAACCAATAATACCTTCTCCCTATAAAAAGACTACTATGTAAAGGCTTTAATACAATACCTTAGCGCTAATGCCATAAATGTTTCTGATAGATAACGAAGTTTATTGTCACAACAACATCTAACAACGGTCAATAGAAAAACCTAAACCTTGAGTATAAATGGAGGAAATCTTAAGAGTGCAAACACAGCCCTCCCAAGAACATAGCTATACTGGTCATTTAGCGAAGAAACTCCTCATTGGAAAAGCAACTCACAAGAGATACAGTAAAAATACCAACCGCCTCCGCTCTCAGTTTCTCCAAAATTAGCTATCGCTATGAGAAACGTTATCGTTCAAATCTGTATCATGCTTCTATCGAAAAAACTTGACATGCCTAACAACATATATATTAGCTTTTTGTAAAAATGTATAATTTATAGCATGTGTATTTAACATGGGGGGATAATGTGCACAAACAACTGATGTTTCGGTTTTATGGGCTTGTTGTCCTGCTGTATCTTTCTGATATGGTTTTATTTTTAAGTAATCTTTGGAATGCTTATCGCATAACATCCTCATCGGTTTTCCTGGGCGTAACCATGGCTTTGGGCACCCTTATGCCCTATCTTCTGAAAAAAAGCGGTCTTGTGCGCATTAAAGCCTCACTGCGGTTGGTCGATTTATACAAAAGGCGGATCATTATCTATAGCCTTCTTTTATTGATTGCTCTTTTCCATTACGCTGATTCCCCCTTTGGTTTTATCGCTGTCTCTATCTCTATCGGCTATCTCTCTTTGATTACCTTAAGCACACTCGAGACTTATAATACTAAACTAGCACTTAGTGGTTATATTAGCGCCCAAAAGGCTTCCCGCATTATGCAAACAGTGGTGCAAATTGGCGCATTTTTGGGAGCAGCACTAAGTGGTTATCTCTTAGAAGCGACCAGCCCTCGAGGGGCAGCGGCTGAAATCGGTTATAATGGTTTGATTGTGACACTTTGTGTATTTGACATCATTATAAGCCTTATAGCCGGATATATTATATTTTGCGATGAATACAACGCTACAGATACCACAGCACTTGCAACTGGTAAGAAGCCAGCACCTACACCGCAAGCGGATGAGCTCTCCCGTG
The DNA here is from genome assembly GCF_042195415.1 of Bartonella sp. CE47NXGY. Lineage (NCBI taxonomy): Bacteria > Pseudomonadati > Pseudomonadota > Alphaproteobacteria > Hyphomicrobiales > Bartonellaceae > Bartonella > Bartonella sp. CE47NXGY. The sequence goes on from NZ_JBHIOI010000007.1 coordinate 24,240, forward strand.
AACTTAAACTTTTATGCGTCTGCATAGGACTTATTGGCTTTCATATTTGCGCTTATAATACGCTGGCAACCATTCTTTTTCAGAGTGTGAAAAATTTTGGCTCTGAATACTATGGGCTTTGCAGTGCGGTTGCGGGCATGGGCGCTTTTTTGGCTGCTTTTATCAAAATCCCTCGTTTTGAATTTATTCTCCCAGCCCTTATATTGAGCGTAGCTGATCTTATTTTTAGCACCACACAATCGCCCTATTTGGCTGTGGTCTTTTGCTTTTTTATTGGCTTTTCAATGAATACCATGCGAATTAATGCCCGCAAACATACGATTGAAGCGACCAAAACAGAGGCTCAAGCAGAGCTGGTGGGAAGCTATAGCGGCATGCTTTATACTCTCTCCCAGTCGGCAGGTTATGTCATTCTTGGTCTTCTTACAAGCTCTGCCCTTATGGGTCCTCAAGCAGCTGTTTATCTTCTGCCCCTTATAGGGTTGATAATCTTTATTTATGTTCTTTTCCTTTTATTACAGCGGAACAAAGTATGAGAAAACCTATTCTTATTGTCGACCCTTTCTCCACGGGTGCCCTCTATGGCCCTGCTTTGCAAAAATTAGGCTATGCTTGTTATGGTCTTGTCTCTCAAGCAGCTCCTTTTTCACACTTTATGCTTTCTTATCAGGGAAAGGGCATGGCAGAAGCGAAGCTTCATAGTGTAGATGAGATAAAGAAACGCTTTCCTATCGGCACGATAGAGGCTGTAATAGCGGGTGCCGAAAGAGGTATCTATTGTGCAGAGCAATTGGCGGCTTATTATGGTTGTCTTGGGAATAACCCCTTGACTACCGATTGGCGACGGAAAAAAGCAGCGATGCAAAAACGTCTTTGTGAAAATGGTTTATCTTACATCCGATCAAAAATTCTTACAAAAAACGATTGTACTCTTGATGGTTTTGAAAGCCACAGCGGCTATGTGGTAAAGCCAAATGATTCTGCAGGGAGTGATGGTGTTTTGTTTTTCTCTAATCTTGAGGAAGTAGTAACGTGGGCCTCTGAAATCGACTGGAAGAAAAAAAATATTTTTGGCGCACCTAACGAGGCCTATTTGCTTCAAGAAAGATTGGAGGGAGAGGAATACATCGTCGATGCCGTTGTAAAGGGAGAGGCTATAAAAATATGTAGTTTGTCACGATATAAAAAAGGTATTCATAATGGAAGTACTTTTGTTTATGAAACGCTTGATGTACTTGATTCTCAAGATCCCTCTTATGCCCCTCTTATCTCTTATGCAAAACAATGCATTCGCGCGCTGGGGATTGAATATGGACCTGCGCATATGGAAATCATGCAAACAGCTCGTGGTCCAGTGATGATCGAAGTAGGAGCCCGCCTCCACGGAGGAATTGCACCCACCTTGTTCGCGCATTGCTATGAAGATGGTTTACTTGAAAGCTCCGTTAACCTTATTGCAGGCGTGTTTTCGCAAACCCCAAGTCGCTTTAAGAAAAAAGGGCGTATTATCTTCCTTATCAACGAGATCGACGGTCATATTATAAAAGATGTTAACGTATGGCGGCAAAAGCTTCATTCTTGGGAAAATATGGTTCATTTTACGCTTTTTTTTAAAGAAAACGAGCCCCTCCCCCTAACCATCGATTTAAATACCTGCCCAGCTATTATAGCAATTTGGGGACACAATGATGATGAATTATCAGCTTTGGAGAGGATCATTCGTAGCAATTTCCTATAAAATACAGCAAGGGGAGAAAAACATGGATTCAGAAGCGCAATCAATTGAAAATATAGACAAATATTAAAAATGGAAGCAAGTCATTTTTAAAGAATTCAATGCAACCATGAATAACACAATTAGGCCTTTTCTGCCTATTCGGTGTAAATGGATACTCAAAAAATATGCTTAGATTTGGGTTCTACAACAAGCTGACCTCAAAAAATATAATGGAAGATCTGATAACTTATTGCGATAATTATAAAAGTTTTGGAAAGAACACATCTTTTGTTGCATTCGAGAAACCGACCCCATACAAAGTATCGAAGTTTATAGAGAAAAATTCTGGTCTACACTTAAAAATTTGCGAGATTTTGACAACCGAGAATGACCTAAGTATATACAAAAAATATGTACAATCGTCTATGGGAGTTCTGCTTTCATGGCGAACCTATGTTTATAGTTTGCAATATCCCGTCTCATATAAACAGAATTAAGTAAGTTCTATATTTATGTTAACTTTCCAACTTAAGTGTTTTTTCTAAGTCTTCTCTCTACAGAACAAAAAGCAAAAAATGCATTCTCCGCTGTAACAAAAAGACTTGAACCTTTTGATATTATAACAAAATCTCCTTTTTTAGGAAAATATGGCGAACCCCAAAATAGAGGATGGACGCAATACTTCCTGCAAGATAATAATATTGAATCCCCACCTTGCCCATATCATATAATGGAGCACGATAATGACTAAATTTTCTAAAATTAAATTAAATAAAAATATCTATGATATATTCAAAATGATGCTTCCAGAGCAAGGATCAATAGAGATACAAAGAGATTTTCCAAAAAAAATACACGATTGGCATATTCACCAGGTCGATGAAACTCTCTTAATTATAGAGGGAGAGTTAGATTTTTTCTATAGCGAAAAACATATAACCTGTACACCAGGAGATATTATACATCTACCTGCCAATACAAGGCACAAATCAATTGCGGCAGATGTAGGATGCATATATGCAATTGCTACAGAAAATCTCACTATTGGAGATATTAGAAATGGGTAACCGCACGCTCTTTAATGGATTCTTTCTCATACAGGATTTTATTCTTTTACTCCTGCTTCCCATAATGCGCCCATAGATTCTGCGGAAAATAAGGCTATGAAGTTTACGTCCTCTACCCAAACCAACATAGAAACTTTTCAGAAACCGCATTTTACAGTACAAAATAGAACGTTATTCTTTAGGAATAAAAAATGGATCAAGCTTAACGGATTAAACAAAAAGGAAATAATTTTGTTTACAGCTTTATTGTCGAGCATTCACGAATGGATTCTGGTATTATCTCTATCTGAAATTCCCTACAAGCATGAAGCAGAAAAGTTATCAAGCATATTTAGTATACCTAATGAAAACTGCTATTACCATGCGTGATGGCTCTAAAATGTAGATGGATTTGAATTTTTAAATAATTTTTAACTCTTGCATCACTTTATTTCCATACTTTTTAAATAATATTCAATAACTTAAGTAAAATAAATATTTTTATTTTGGGTTTTGTTGTGTTGTTAATCTAAAGCATGTGAAGAGAATATATTAAAGAATTAAAATATTTATATATCGAAATTGAAGATGTCCTATTTTACCCAAAAAAGAACTATTATGACATAGGTGAATTTAGCTATTAATCTTTTGTTGCCAACAAGTGGTAAAATGATGCTGAATGTAGAAAAAATTGCATAAGAACCTTTAACAAAAATGATTAAAATTTAGATAGAATTACAAGGTATAAAATAGAATTTATTCCATCAGCGCTGCAATTTTTTCTGGTTAATTTATTCTACCAATATCATTAAAGCTTTCTTCTAATGACATCGTCTATCATTGGAGGGAGATATATGATTGTTTTTCGAATTGTGACAGCACAGAAATTTCGTGATTTATTTTGTCCATTAAAAGATGTTTGTTAGTTGAGTAAGTTAAAAAATACATAGCATTCCGTATAATGTAGTGTGTATGTATAAAACTTCTCAGGGTGATCGTGTTATTTGGGAAAGATTTTACAGCAATTACGAGTATCTCTAGAATGAAAAGCACTGATTTTTAGAACAGAGAAAAACATTGATTATAACAGTTTATTAGGCTAAACGCAGAATATTATTCTAATAATTGATGGTTAATTGTAACGGGATAGTTTTTTGATAATCATAAAGAAAAAGGTATAGAGCGTGTTTCTTTTAGTTAAGGAAAAGTATTGCTCATTTTTCTTTCTAAAAGTAAGCAAATTCAAAGATAATTTTTTGTTCTTGTAGTGGTGAGAAAATAATTGTCGAAGTCAGTGAAGGGGAGATTCTAATAGATTGTTACAAAGTTTAATAAAAGTTGGAATACTTAAAAATTCTTAGTTCCTATGATGATTTAAGAATACCAGATTAGGATACGGAGAATTCAAGAGCTCAAAACTTTGTGATAATATTGGTTTAGAATTACATCTTGTTCATTCAGACGAGATGAGCCAATTATTATATGTCACAGAGACATATGGGTGGAAAATTTAAAAAAAGCTTATCCAGAATCTGACTTAAAGGTTATTGGAACTTTAGTAGTAAGATTGGCTTGGTCTCACGTTGCTCAAAAATTAGCAACCAATCTTGTTGTGACTAGACTAAATTTGGAAGATCTGCTCACTGAGCGTTTTTATAATATTATGAAATGATAAAAATATTAATATCTCTTCTTGTCTCGGACATGAAGCCGGTGCTATTTGTATTTATTATCCGTTGCACCATTGTCCGAAATATATTTTAAGTGGTTGTCACTTGAAATATGCCTTGGAAAATTATTTGGCAAGAGAGCGTACCTATATGTATTGGAAAGTAATTTCCTATTATTTGTCTCAATCTATGGGTACAACGCTGCCAAGTATAGAATTCATGCTGACAGATGACTTTCAAAAAATAAGTGCCTATAACGCATTTGAACTAAACTTTTATGAAAAACTGGAATTTAGTACCGAACCATATTCGACAATGGAGAAAATCATAAAATGGCTTGAGTCTCTGTTTAAGAGGGGGGAGGCTATTGCGTAATTCTGTTTTTCTTATGATTGTGATTGGTTGTTTGACGAGTTTTTGTGCTAGTGGTGTATTATCTATCGGCCTTTCTTTATTACAATTCCAAGATACAACTGGAGAAGCATCTGCTGCTTTAAATGTCGTTAATTTAATCGCAATTGGAATTGCTGGCTTATGTTTGGGAAACGTGTTGGTGCACTATCAAGGCTTTATAATTGGGTTTTATAGCCAAATTATTTGCGCTTGTTTATTGTCTTTCTTATTATTTATGAACAATCCAGTACTTATTTTATTTGTATTTTTTTTACTTGCTCTCTTGATGGGGGCTGATAACCCAAATAACAATAGTGCCTTGAATCAGCTGATTCCAGCTCCCAAACAAAAAGCTGGAATTTTTGCATTTTACACTAGTTGCTGTCAGTTTTTTGTTATTATATCCCCATTGCTTATATATTTTATAATTGCGCATTTGGGGCACAAAATAGCCATAGCCTTTATTGTATTTATCTATCTTTTGAATGCCTGCTTATGGTTTCGTATAAAGTCTATACAACAACTAAACAGAGCAAAAGAGCTATTAAAAAAGCCATCTCAAAAAGCTTATGGAGTTGGGTTCAGGTGCCTTTGGCGGATTTCTGCGTTGCGTTTTTTAACGATTAATCGTATTTTGAATAATTCTCTCTATACGGGGCCTATTGTTTTATTGCCACTTGTTCTTGCTTCTATAACATCAGATAATATAAAATTTACAGCTATTCAAAATTCTATTTTTGCTTTGTCAGCACTGGGTTTTGTGATCAATGGTCTTATCTCATCTTATTATTTACGGAAATTTCCATCTTTAATTCGTTTTTTTGTATGGGGGGCACCGGCTTTTGCCGTGATCGCAATCTCTTTTGTTTTATATTTAAATTTTACTCAATATTCCCTTTATATTATGGGTTTTTTATTAGGTATTGGGCAATTTTATTTTAGGATATCGGGAATAACAATTGGACAAGCTATCACACCTAGTGAAAATTTAGCCGAGGTGATTTTGGCAGGCGATGCCAGTGTACGCATCATAACAGCTTTATTCTCTATTGTGCTTTTATATGCAGGAAATTTTTTTTCATTTTCTATATTATACATCCTATGTGTATTTATAGGCTTTTGCGCCCCTTTATTTATTTTGCACGGACTATCTATTTACATACAAAGCTTAAAGATAAAAGAAAGCGCCACATGAATGATATTCAATTATTACGTCAGCCTTTTTTTGATTATCGTATAGATAAAAATTTTGTACAAATATTCATGACATTAATTTTAAATAAGCACATTGCGTGAGAAAAGCTGAGGTGTTCGTTACCTCTCATGTGGATAAAACGCATTTAGCCCGTTAAGCAACGAAATTGCAAATAGCACTATGATCACCATTAATTCTAAAAGCTCTACCAGAAGTTAGTGATAATGGCAAAAATCCTTTAATGATATTTGAAGAGATCGTTTATGCTAGATCAGGTTATCTCAAGATCGAGAGGAGAGGAGCTTAAAAAGTGTAAAATTCATGGAAATTCAACAACAATTTCTAGTTGTACATAATGACAGGTATAGATTGGCGCGAACTGGTCAATTGCAACAGCAAAAAATCCTGCAAATGCTGAGCTTTTTAAACTATGTCATATCAAGCATATGAAAGTTCGTTTTAAATTAATGGCGGGGTATTGACCCCCTTTGGGTTCGAATCCTCTACACCTACCATTGAGTTGCAGCAATAATCGTCCTGAAAGATAACAAAATCAAGGTTTTTGTTGCTACGGTACTGAGGGTTTGCATTTCAAATACTGGGTAGCATGAACCCTTTAATGCAGATTACTACGGTACTATACCGAGGGTTCGAATCCTGCCTTGCCTTCATTGGAAACGGATAATCGCCGCAAAATATACGGTGATTAAGCCAGTTATTCACCGCAACGTGCTGTAGCTATTGCTGTCTTAATAATCGGAGCAACAGAATCTTTAGATATATTTCTGTCAGAGCAATATTTAGAATTAAGCCATTCAAGCAAAGGCTTTTGTCCCTTGCTTGAATTACATCCACAACAACAGAGCGCTATATTTTCCCGTGTGATTATGGATGCGTCATTAATGATATGCTCCCAACTTGCCGCCGTTTTTCTGGAAACGTTTACTGGCGTAAATTCTGACCTGCAATAGACGCAAATCTTATCACGATCCCGCACTTCTTTTTCCAACCAATCAGGAATGTTCCAGTTATTAGCCAAGGTTACTTCTCCTCGGAATTTGTTGCGTATCTCCAGAGGCTGCATACTCATCCAGCCAGCAGAATGTGTTGACCAGTTTCATCTGCTCTACAGAGTCGCATGGGATTTCCAGCAATTTTGGATTAGCGATCACGACCGCCAAACACTGTGCGCGTGACACGGCAACATTCAAACGGTTCTTGCTGTAGAGAAACTCAATGTTGCGCAGCAGATCTTCGGCGCTGGATGTCACCATAGAAATCAGCACGATCGGCGCTTCTTGGCCTTGGAACTTATCAACGGTGCCGATCTTAGCATTGTCCAGCAGGATGGAGCGCAGATAATTGACCTGCACATTATATGGCGTGACCACAAGAATATCGTCCTCGGTGGATCGGGCGGATGCCATTACGGTCGGTAAACTCTTGGCCAAGCAAGGCATCATATTTGGTTTTGATGATCTCGCCTTCCTCAACGCTTTTTTGTGAGCAGCCTTCATGCTCTGCCAGGATCATGACAATCCCTGCATTGGGCAGATCAACGCCTTGCAGATTCAGGCCGCGCTCAGCAGTGCTTTCATGAGCAGTCAGGCGACCATCATAAAAGGCATCAGAAATAAACTGGCAGATGCTTGGACGCATATGGCGTGTCTGGCCAAGGAAGATGCCGCGCTCAGCCGGAATAGTGGAATAATTGCCCAACAAGAATTCCAGCACTGACAATCCAGCCTCGCCCGGATGAGTGCCTTGGATAGGCTGACCAAGCTGCATTTGATCTCCTACCAGAATGATATTCTTGGTCGCCGTGGCCATCGCCACCACATTGGCGGTCGCAACTTGTCTGGCCTCATCGATAAACAGGTAATCCAGCTAACCATCAAAGTACGGGCTGGCAAATGTCCATGCGGTATCCGCAAACAGATCAGTGCCAAGGCTCATATTCTCGATCTTGGTTTCTGAGCGGATGAATTGCCCATCAAAAACGGTTTCATCATTACCGCTGCTGGTTTTTTTGATGCCATGGAAGTTCCCGCCTTTTTCAGCGGCAACGCTTTCCACTTTTTCCAGCAAGTTGTGAATGGCCTTGTGCGAGTTGGAGGTAACGCCGATTTTCTTGCCGCGTTTGATCAGGTCCACAATGATATGGCTGCTGGTATAAGTCTTACCTGCGCCCGGTGGACCTTGGATAAAGAGATAGCTGTTATCTAATGCCGCGATGGCTTCCAGCGCATCGCCTTGCAGATCATCAGAGGTGATAACCGCTTCGCCCGACTGCTTGCCCTGAATGCGTGGTACATTTCGCGCCAGTAGTTCTGTCGCGGCATGAGTGCCTTCTGGCGCTTCCAGCACATGGTCGGCATAGCGGTAAATAGCGGAGCGGATGATCTTGCTGTCAATCGGTCCCGGTGGGCCAATTGATAGGCTTTCCGGCAATGGTTCTTTGCTGACCCCGCGCTTGATTTTGACAATGCAGGCATCTTCATCGATTTCAACAATCATGCCTGCATTTTCCATGACAGCAATATCAACGGCCTGAGCGCCGACCTTCAGCTTGTATTCCTGTGAAGGAAAGCGATAGCTGTATATCAGGGAACGCTTTTCAGGCTCGGGGCTGCCAACTTGCCGCAGGCCACCAAGGCACTCCGTATCGTCAACCAGCTCATCTTCAAATTTGTTCTGCCGTTCAAAGCTGCTCCACCATTGCGGCTTGGCTTCCCGATTATGAAACTCCAGTAGATGCGATAGCCGCTCATTGATCGGCGGTGGGTTATCCTCGATCACGCCAAGGCGGGTTTGGTAATCCTCATATTCGATTTCCCAGTCCTTGCGCTGTAGCTTTTCTTCCTCGGCATATTCCGGAAGGCCCTTAAACCACGGCGCATCTTCCGGCTTAAGTGTCAGCAGCCAATCACGCAGCAAATGCGTGGAAACGCAATCCACCTCGTTATAATCAGAAATCTCTTGCAGCAATTCATCAGCACCTGTTTCACGCCATTCGTTGTAGACGATGATGCTATCGGCGGCGGGTCGCCACAGCATTGGCACGCTTGTCCATATAGAAGGTTTCCATGTTTTTGATGGAATAGCCGGGTTCAGAGGTGCGGATGCTTTCACGCATCACCAGATACAGATCAATGAATTTCTGGTTGCGAAGCAGATTATCCAGCGGCTCTTCGCAGACCGCATAACGGCAGGCCAATCGTTTCAGGGCTGTGGTTTCATAGTGGTTGTAATGATAGATATGGGCATGTGGGTGTTTAGCAAGATGATCAGCCAGAAAGCCCATGAAGCGCTTAAAGGTCTCTTTTTCTTCTTCATGGTCATGCGCCCAGAACGGAAGGAACAGCTCCTTGCCATCTTTGAAATAATACACCCCAAACAAATACTCCAAGCCATTCGGGTAAAGCGGATCGCCTTTCATATCAAAGAACAGGTCACCATTATCCGGCACTGGCATACGAGTAAAGCCCTTGCCCGGAGGAAACGGAATGATCTCGCATTTATTCTCGCCAGTGGTGGCTTTGTGGTGTTGCAGGACAGCTTGGGAGCGCAGGCGTAAAAATACATCACGGCTCAAATCAGGGATTTTGGTGTCAGGTGCAGTGGCGGCAAGCTCTGCAACGGTGCGGATACCAGCCTTCCGTAGCTTGTCCATCTGTGAGCGCTGAATGTTGGCTACAAGGCTTAAATGGTCATCTTGCTCCCACTGCGCTTTGCAGCCATCACGCCACGGGCAGAAATTGCAATGGCCACAAGGCTCAGGATATGAGTCCGCAGGCAGGTTTTGCAGATAGCTTTCAAAGCGGCCTTTGGCGCGGGTGTAGTAATAGAAAAAGTCAGCCACGCGGAAGCTGTGTTTTTCATGGTCGCCCAGAAACAGATGCATATCAGCCGGGCGCAATCCTTGCAGGTCAGTCAGCAGCTCAGAATAGACGCAAAGCTGCATGATATGCTTGGACTCAGCCGTTCGCGCCAGTTTGGTATCCAGCACCTCATAGCTGAAATCCCCTAAGTCTGATGACGTATCGCACTTAATCAGAAAGTCAGCATCACCCCGCCAAGGCGGCACAAAGAAAACGACCTGATAAATGACATCCGCACCGGACTGCATGGCCTCCAGTGTTAGCTGGGCACGATCTTGCAGATTGCAGTCTTTAGGGATTTCAACGACGGATTTACCTTCGTCTTTAAGCTGCTGGAGATACACCGCCTCATGTTCCAAGCCTTTTTGCTGCAGTAGCTGAGCTGTAGTGCTGGCTTCGGCCTTATCCATGCTCTCGCTTAGCGCCTTCACATCAAGGAAGCTCGCATGGTGACACCCCAAAAAGGTGACCAAGTCCGATGGTGAGTAGAGAATCTGATCGTTACCGTATTGCTGCACTTACATCCCTGCCATTTTTTATCATTGTCCTTGTGCTTATGAACATTTTAGAATATTTTACATCTTAATGACCAAATTATAAGTGAGAAGGCATGTCTGACGAGCACGATATTCTGACAGTTGAGGAAGTGGCCCGTTACTTAAAAGTAACAGAACGGCACGTCTATAAACTCCTGTCAGACAGGAAGATACCCGCGTTCAAAGTTGGTGGAGCTTGGCGTTTCAAACGAGAGCAGCTCGAAAAGTGGATAGAAGAAGGCGTTAACGAACAATCAAAAGAAAAAAGAACCAACAAAGATGATTGATATTTTTAAGACAAAATACAGCGATTGGAATTCTCTTGAGAGAACGCTTGAGGCTATTGGTGACAACAAAGCTAAAGGCGATGCGTTTGAATATTTCTGTTATTTTTATTTGAAGTTCTTATCTGACTTACATCAGATTAAAGAGATATATTGCCCAATTGTTGATAACCGTCCGTTTCCAAAGCATGTTGTTGATAAGCTTCGTCTGGAGAAAACAGACTATGGCGTAGATGGAGTTTTTATCAACAACGCAGGAGACTATATCGCTTGGCAAGCCAAGTTCCGGTCTGGGCGAGCAGCACTTACATCACGCGAACTTTCAACATTTTGGGCTGAAGCAGAGTACGCTGATTACAGGTTGATTATTTCTAACACTCACATTCTGCCGAATGTAGCTCATAAAAAAACCGGGCATCTAAGTGCATTAGTTGACCGATTTACCTCTTTGGACGAAGACTTCTTTTCTTCTTTATATCAGTCTGCCATTTCTCAAAATATTCAAATTGAAAGAGATAAGAAGAGTCCTCGACCATATCAATCTGAGATACTTCAAGACATTATTTCTGGATTTTCATCAAGTGATCGAGGAAAGCTCATTGCGGCTTGTGGAATAGGAAAGACTCTCATCGCACTGTGGACCCTTGAGCATCTTCAAGCTGACAACGTAATATTTTTTGCCCCAAGCCTGCAACTTGTTAGGCAAGCACTCGAGGAGTGGTCCGCTGAGTCTTCATCGCCATTTCAGTATTTGTGCGTTTGCAGTGATCAAACAGTTGATGCAGAAGTTGATAGCAATAACATTGATATAGGCGATATTGATATACCTGTGACTACCTCAGCAGAAGCTGTACGTAATTTTATTGCCCAGCCTTCTAATAAAAAGAAGTTTATTTTTAGTACATATCAGTCTGCGGAAGTAATAAAGAATGCGCTATCCGAGAATGAAAACAGCTTTTCATTCGATATCGCTTTTTATGACGAAGCGCACAGAACTGCGGGAGTTTCAAACTCTCAGTTTAATATTGCTCTTGACGATGCTGCCATTAAAACAAAGAAAAAACTTTTTCTTACCGCTACAGAGCGCCTCGTTAGACCAAAACTAAGCTCAAAACTCGAAGAACATAATCTCTCTGTTTTTTCTATGAATGATAAAAGTATCTATGGTGATGTTTTTCACCGGCTTACTTTTGGTGAAGCAATAGAGAAAAATATTATCTCAGATTATCGCATTGTATTTACGGGAATTAGCAGTTCTGAATATAATCAACTTATAAAAAACAATGTTTATGTGACTGATGATGATAGTCATACAGAAACTGTTCAAAATATTTATAAAATAGCTTTGCTAAAGAAATCCATACAAGATCTTGGATTAACAAAGGTTATATCATTTCACTCCAAGATTTCTGAATCTCGTGATTTTGCAAATCGCTTGTCTGCTGAGAGCTCTTTTGGTGATAAAAAGACTGCTATTGCACACATCAACGGAGCCATGACTGCTCAAGATCGTGCTGAGATAATACAAAATTTTGAAGACTCAGAACTGGGCGTGATCACAAATGTTCGTTGCTTGACTGAAGGAATAGATATTCCTCTAATTGATGCTGTCTTCTTTGCTGACCCTAAAGGTTCAATGATTGACATTGTGCAGGCTGTCGGTCGTGCTGTAAGACAGAAATTTGGAGAAACAGGCAGGCTTTCGTATATAATCGTTCCTGTGTTACTCGATCAAGAAGGTGAAGATGTACTTTCTGGAGCTGGATTTGAAGCTTTATTTAATCTCATTCAAGCTATGCGAGATCAAGATGAAGCTCTTGCAGAATGGATCGATTCAATCAATTTGTCTGCTGCAAAAGGTCGAATAAAAGGTAGTAGTTCTGTTCCGGGAAAAGTAGTTATAAATCTGCCAACGGAATTGAACACTTCGGACTTTGAAGATGCGCTTTTGCTACGAATTGCAAACGTAAACAAAAACCCAACGGGTAGCATAGGTGTCGGTAGTAAACTTGGAAAAAATGAAAGAAAAGGCGACTTCACACGTATTTTTAAGACACTTTGTGACTATACACCAATAAAATTAGAAGAAAGCTTAATAACTCCTACATTTGAAATTATCACTGATAACCCTGATGCAATATACACGTCAAAAGAGATCAGAATAAACAATAACAATGTATCTCACTGTAAAAGGGTCGGCTTCCTTCATGAAGTAGAGAGAAACAAATACCAATTAAGTAAACTAGGCCTTTTGTACAAGCAAGGCCATATAAGCTTTTTAGACGCTCTTAGAAACCAGTTTCTTTTGTACAGGGAAGAACATAAAGACGGTATTCTCTTTCCATATAGGGAGGCGATTAGCTTCATGCTTGAAATAAAGAGCCTGAACTACATCCAGTTTTTGTACAGCTTATTTTCAATTCAATTCAATGATGGAAAGCCTGATTTAGAACTTGCAATATCGGTTGCCAAGGAAATAGAAGCTGCATACCCTAATATTTTGCTTACAAACGAAGCAAATAAAAATGAGATACTTAAAGACTTAAATTCAAGATATGAAAAGGCTTTTTCGTACAATAATGTATGGACAGATCGTACTACAGCTGGAAACCAGTATCGGTACCTTATGCGGCACCTAGAAATCTTTGATGAGTGCTTTACCTCAAATAAAAATATCTTCTTGATAATAAAGGAAAAAGAAGTGTTCCTAGCGTCACTCCTTGCGGAGTCAGAAAAACACATACATAAAGATTATGGAGATACGCTATGGGTGAAATAAATCAAAAAAAATATTTTAGCAAACATTTAAAGTCACTTGGTCACACTCCGATTTATAAAATGCATAAATATTTCGCGAGAAGACCTCACAATGTATTTCGTGAACTCATCGACTTTTATACGAAGGAAGGTCAAATAATTTTTGATCCATTTGGTGGAGGGGGCGTCACCTTAATTGAAGGGTTAACTCTTAATCGAAAAATTGTTTCGACCGATGTTAATCCGGTAGCCTCTTTCATCCAGTATTGCCAAATTTGTGACGTTGATGCCGCTAAAATTCTTTCTTATGCACTTGACCTTAAGAAAATGGTTAAAGGTCATTTTGAAGATTCTTTTACAACAGAATGCGGAGACTGTAAAAACGACAAGGCACATGTTCGTTGGATAGAGCATGCATATTTAATAAAGTGTCCACATTGTAGCAAAAACACGTCCTTTCGTAATGACAATAAAGCGCTTAACGATGCTGGAAAACCAAAGAATGGCATATATGTCTGCGACCATTGCAGCTCAAATATTAAAGCAGCAGACGCTCCCAGAATTTCCAGTGAAATAATTAGCTTAAGATATCGATGCAAGAAATGCGGAGCACATGATGCAAAGGAACCGTCTAGAGACGATATTGAGAAACATAAACAATATAGCGAAAACCTAGAGAAATTAAAAACTAGTTTAGGACTTCATTTTCCTGATTTTGAAATTCCGGCTGAATGGGACCGACAACAGGAAGATTGTCTTCATAGAAAAGGCTTTGTGAAATTTACGGATTTTTTCACCCCAAGAAACCTTTTGATTTCGGCGAGCTTTTTTGAAATGGCCAAGAAGCTTAAAATTCAAAAAGATATGAGTGATCCCGAGTATGATTTTTTAATATTTATATTGAGTTCATTAATCAGGTACACCAACAACATGAACTTCTCAACTTCATCTTGGATGGATGGAAGACCTGTTGCGTGGGCAAAGCATGCGTTTTGGATACCAAATCAATTTATTGAAGCCAATCCATTTGAATATTTTGACAATAGATTAAAGGCGATCAAGTCTGGCCTAAAAGATCGAGATTCTAGATTTAATTCAAAGAAAAATACTCTGAACTTCTCAGACCTTGAAAAGGGCTCTGCGGACTTCATGGTGCAATGCGTGGATTCAAAACAGGTCGATATCCCAGATGGTTCTGTCGACATGATTATAACTGATCCACCATATGGAAGTAATGTCCAATATGGTGAATTGTGTGCTTTTTGGCAGGTCTGGTTAGAAGGCAGAACTAAGTTTCCATTTCCAGAGCATAAGCTTGCCTCTGAAGCCGTTGTTCACAGAAAAACAAAAGATAAAACCTACCAGAAAGATTTTTCCGATTACTATGAACTTTTACTCGGCGTTTTTCAAAAATGTAACAGAGTATTAAAATCAGACGGTTGCTTGGTTTACACCTTTAACAATAAAGATATTAGAGCATGGTATGCCGTTATCAAAGCAACCTTGGATGCAGGATTTCATATTGAACCGGAAGGGATTTTTTACCAAGAAGCCATTCATGCTTATCGAGATACGGCGCACCTCCGTCACGATGGAACTCCACAGGGTGATTTTATTTATACATTCAGCAAGAAAAGTCTGCCTAATGAGAAAGACTATAATGGCAGTTTCAATGAATGTCTCAATGATACGATGTTAAAGCTTCAAGAAAAAGACTGCAGTGTGTCATTCGGGGAATTTTTAGTTGAGCTTTATGCTAACTCGGCCCTTTGCCTAATACGTCAGATTAAAGATGGAGCAAATATTGAGGATATCGAAAACGAATTTAGTTCGATGTCGCTAGAAAAAGCCTATGCGCGGATAGATCTAAGAACTAATCAAGAAACGGAGGGCTTAGCGGATGTTGCAGCTTGCTAAATCAGAAAATCAACCACGTTTGATATGGTCGGATTTGGAAGATACATTTTCGTCTACAGAACTCTGTAAATCTTTAGAATATCTAGAAGAAAAATATAATGTTTCAAATGAAGAATCTTTCTTTAAAAAACTAGTTAACACTTCTGTTTCAAAATTACAGCCATACCACAGGTGGGTTAGATACCGCGAAGGTTATGCAGGAGATCTTGTTAAAGAAATTTTATCCAGATACCCAAACGTTTCTGGCGGTATTGTTCTTGATCCCATGTGCGGCTCAGGTTCAACCTCTGTAGCAGCGTCAGAGCTAGGCATTTCGTCTGTCGGCCTAGACGTTAATCCTTTCGCAATATTATCTACAGAAGTCAAATCTTACGCTTTATCTACAGGTGAACTGCAGAAACTTCATAAGATAATAAATAATTGGAATAAATGTACTGACCATGAAAAATATGAATACAACGAGTATGAGGTTCAAATTAGTAAATATTTTGATCAAGGCAACTTTACTGAACTTGTTAAAATAAAGCGTCGCATTCACGAAGAATCAAATAAACGCATATTCAACATTTTGAATTTTTGTTTATTAGCAATTTTGGAGGACTGTTCTAATCGAAAACGTGATGGTAATGGGCTGGCAACAAGACCTTCACCTGTAGGCGACGTTAAAAAGCGTTTCTTGGACCAGCTGCAACTAATACTGATTGATTATGAAGAGAACCCACACAATGAGGACAGTTTAGCACGTGGCGTAGAATTTGATGCAAGAAAGTTGAGTTTAAGTGCTATATCTGGCGATCACGCTGGCTCTATTATATTTTCTCCGCCCTATGCAAATTCATTCGATTATTTTGAATCATATAAGCTGGAAATTGTTTTTGGAGAATATTCTCTACTAAGCAAACTTGGCAAATACAGGGAAAGGCTTGTACGAAACTATAGAATTAAAAAGTCTGCTGAAAAAACAACTGATATTGATTTAGTTGATACGCTGTGTGTTGAAATCGAAAAAAAGATTCCTGAAAAAGAGAGAATGACTGGCAAGCGTGACAGTCGTACACGTCTCGTGCCGGGTATGCTTCGATCATATTTTTATGATATGCGAACAATTATTGAAAACTGCTACGATGTTTTATTAAAAGGCGGATTTATGCACATCGTTGTCGACCAAAGTGCTTATGTAGGAATACCCATACCCACAGATACACTCCTAGCTAAGATAGCAGAAGATACAGGTTTCAAAGTAAGGGAAATGATTGTTTGCCGAGGAGCTAGCACATCTGGCCAGCAGCTGAAAATGAACCCAAGACTCAAAGAGCTGCTTAGAGAAACAATAATTGTACTAGAAAAACCACTCTAGTGTATTTGATAAAGCAAGCATTCGGCATACCTACGCCGAACTAGCCCTTTGAGCTTACGTCTGCCCGCCCAAACCCAGCGCATGAACTGTTCTGGTACTTCGGCGTATTCCTCACGATTGATTTTACGGCGCAGTGTTGAACGCTGGAGTGCTCCGCCGCCAAGATTGTAGGTGAATGACACTAGCGCATCGAATTGGCCATCTGTCAGCGGCACATTGATTAGGCGCAGAACGGCACGCTCTGCGATCTGGGCATCTTGGCGCAAGAGTTCTTCAGCCTGTGTTTCATCAATGCCTGCCGAAAAGTCCTCGTCGTTTTTCACAACATGGCCATAACCGATTGTGGGATAGCCAGCCGGGCAAAAATAAACGGTTCGAGAGAAGCCCTCGAACCGTTTGATCAGGTCCAATTCGTTTTGTGTGATATGTCTCATTTTTCCAGTGTTCCTATAACTTTAAGGTTCTTGCTCCCATATTCAAAAACGCCATGCCATTGCTCTTGCCCGAGGACTTCTTTGCGCTCAATCATCAGCGTAAAGCGGTCAATGCCGTATTGCTTGGCCGTGGCGTAATCTTCCAGTGCGTACTAAGCTTTACGGGCCAGTGTGGTGGCCATTTTCTTGGCCGTGTATTCAAAAGCATCGAGCAGTGCTTCGAGCTCTGCATCGGTACACTTCTCATTTTGAACATCTTCAATCACGGCCTTGTAAAATAGTTTGCTCATGGTGTTATCTCCCTATTTTCAATTACTTTTTACACTTACAGTAACGCTTCATTCCTGGCGCTTATCAAGTGAATAAGATCTTGTTTTTCAAGGATTTGAGCGGAACTTGGCTAAGGCACGTTGATCAAACCAGAAGGACATGACAGCGGCAAATAATGCCTGTGTTTCAGCATCCCACAGGGCGATCAGTCCGTCGGTAATTCCGACACCCTGATCCAATAACTTGAACAGTGCAGCGGTTTTGACGGTGGCGAACAGAATGAAAAACGCATAGGTGATAATCGGGCGAACAGATGCACGCAGAGCCTCAACCCATTTCACCCCACTGGGCTGGCTGGCATGAGCATAGAGCGCTTTGCTTTCTGCCACATCGGCCTGCACCTGTATTTCTTCAAGACGCTGCGTATGGCCTTGACGTTGCGCTTCCGTATAAAGCTCACGGATGACAGACAGGTGCTTGTAAATGGCGCTTTGTTCTTTATCCAAAGCCTGTGCGGCAAAGGCCAGATCATCCAGAGTGGCCTCATGGATAGGTTTGGTGGTGTCTTCTTCTATGACACCAAGTGCCGGGATTTGAATAAATGCCGAAACATATTTGGCGTAAAGGCTGTCTTTAATCAGCTTTTGTAACGATGGTTTAAACATGAAACCTCCTTGATTTCGTAGGTTAAAATTTGCTCTTTGGTCATGTCGTTTCGGCTGCCGGGTTCTGACGCCGCCCAAAGAGCAAAGCGGTCGCGGTATTTCCTGCTTCAGGTCTTGTATTTCCGCGAGAACCCGGCATGTTTTCTTGCCTTCAAGGAGTTACTTACCGAGAGGGCTCAAAAACTGTCGGCGGCTCAGTGCAGATATTCCGCAAAGCCACGCTCCTTCAGCGATCCGCGAAGTTCGGACAGCGTCCCGTAGAGGGTTGAGCGTGGGGTTTTGGTTTTGCGTGAGATTTCACTGATGCTGAGCGTTCGCAGATCAACCAGCAGAAACACCAGATGCGGCGGCATCTGCTGAACAGCTTGTTCAAGGTCAATTTGAAGGTCGCGGTTGGTCAGGTCTTCGGTTGCAGGGTCAGGCAGAGCGTTGTCGTCGCCGTCCTTATCCTCAAGCCACGCATCAAGTGAAAAATCACTGATGCCGAACCCACGTTTTTGGGCGCGGGCGGCCTCAATGAGGCTGGCACATTTGTGGTTGAGGATGCGGTCAACAAAGGTCGACCATTTTGCTTTTTCAGGAACATAAGCCTGCTTGCGGAATAAATAATCCAGCATCAACTCTTGCTCGAGGTCCTCGACTTCTACGCCATGAATGGCGGAGTGCCGCATCAGGCTGCGTGCGTGATAACGGACTTGGTTTACGACATAAGGATAGATGCCTTCATAGTTGTTTTTGCTCATGGTTTTCGTCTCCAGTTGCGGTTAGCCGCCACGCGGGCGGGTCAACTGGGACTGGCGAAAACTCACTGGAGACCCTGAAAATCGGTGCGTTACTCAAGGCGCAAAAACAAAAAAGCCCCGCATGCCGGGGCTTTGGTGGGTGTAAATTTTTTTGAAAAAAATTTCAGGGTGGTCGGTGAAATTTCACCGAAGGGAGATTAGGCAAATCCAAAATGCTTTAATTGCTCATCCCAAATATCGGGAAATGGGGTTTGTATATCCTGCAGGCTTAACTGGCGCGGCTGCGTGCCATCCAAGATGGCCTTTTTGATCTGGGGAGCAAGTTGATTGAGGCGCAGTATCCGCGACATATAAGAGGTGTTGATCTGGCGTTGGCGTGACATGTCATCAATGGATTTATAGCGCCCCGTATCAAGCAGGTTTTGCCAGTAATAGGCTTTGGCAAAGGCCGTTACGAATGTTTCGTCTTGCTTGGGTGCTTCTTGTGGCGGGGTCATTTGGTAGCCTTCGGGCAAAATAATCATTTTCTTGCCACCATATTTCTTGATCCGCATTGGCACCCGGATTGAAATGCTGTTGTTCGCCATCATATTTACGCATTTATCCATGCTTTCTCCTCCAGTTTTTTTGTTGAAATGCCTTGCAGCCGCTTGTCTTGCTCGTCCAATTCCCGAGCCAAACTATCCATGCCTGCAGCCCTGATCCGGATATCGACAAATTCATAATTGACGATGACTTTTTCAATCATCAACTCAAGGATGCGTTGTTTTCAGCAGGATAAAGTTCTTTCCAGATCGGGACGATGTCATTCAGGTTGCTGTAAACCTCATGCTCCGTGATGGTCTCATCCTCTTTTTGTGCTTCGCGCCACGTTTCCATGATCATCTCCGGCGAGGCAAAAACAGCTTGAAGCTGATTCAATATCAATGCCTCCGTTTCATTGGCGCTGACATTGCGAACCTTGCAATCCGGGTTGATACCTTTGCGGTAATGTTCACAGGTGTAATAGCGATAAAGCCTGCCACCTTTTTTACGGGTATGACTTGCCACCAATCCACATTCGCATTCACCGCACTTCAAAAGCCCCATCAAAATGGCCTTGGTTTTCTTCCGCGTGATTGCGCCTCGGTTGATGGTATTTTCTTTCATGGTGGCGCGGACTTTATTCCACGTGTCTATATCGATGATGGCTGGATGGCGGCCTTCGTAGATTTTATCTTTATGTTTGATTTTTCCGATATAGATGGGGTTTTGCAGAATCTTATAAAGGCCGTCTTTATCCAGTGCTTTACCACCGATAACACGTCCGTTTTTGGTTGTGCGCTTTTTGCTTAATACCCCCATGCGCGGCAACATCTTTGCCATTTCCGTGGGCGACTCTGGTCATCAAAAATAGATCGAATATTTTGCGGATACCCTCAGCCTCATCGGGCTCAATCACAAGCTCACGGTTTTTGACCACATAGCCCATAGGTGTGACACCCCCATCCACATGCCTTTGCGTTTGGAGGCTGCCAATTTATCGCGGATACGTTCGCCGATCACTTCACGTTCAAATTGGGCAAAGCTGAACAGGATGTTCAGCGTCAATCGGCCCATTGATGTGGTGGTGTTGAATTGCTGAGTAACGGAAACGAAGGACACTTTGTGCTCGTCAAACAGATCAATCAGTTTGGCAAAATTAGCCAAGGAGCGTGACAAGCGGTCAACCTTGTACACGACAACTGTATCAATCAGGCTGCTTTTGATGTCGTCCATAAGGCGTTTTAAAGCTGGGCGATCCATATTGCCGCCTGTAAAGCGGCCATCATCGTAATTATCGGGAAGCTGGAACCAGAGCCTTCATGCTTTTGTGAGGCGATGTAGGATTCACAAGCTTCTCGCTGAGCATCAAGGCTGTTGAACCCCATGTCTAAGCCTTCCTCGGTGGATTTGCGCGTATAAATCGCGCAGCGTTTTTTCGGTGTGGTTGTGCTCAATGTTTGTCTCTTTGTGCTTTGTTGTTTAATCCGAAGAAGGCAGGTCCAGACCAGCTGCTGCCTGTAATGGCCAGTGCAACCTTGGACAGGCTTTTGTATAGGCAGCCTGCATATTCATAACCTTCCTCTAAAATGGTGACCTGATGCCCTTATATTCCCGCACCAGTTTGATACCGGGGATGGGCCGCTGATATTGTGTCTTGCGTTTCGGCTTGGCTTTTTTGCCAGAGCCGAATAAATCATTGGCCTGCTGTTCGATCCGGTTCTCAATCTGTGGATCAACGCCGTAAGCAAGCTCCTGCAGGCGATAAGCCAGTCTGCGGACAATGTGGCTTTTATGGCCACCGGGTGGTTCGTCCTGATACACATCCCGCCATAAAGCCTTTAAGTCGGATAACGGCATATTTGGGAGCGCCGCCACACGCGCCAGAAGTGTTTTATCCATTCTTCACTTCCTACGATTCTGCTTTTTTCTTTTGCTTCAAGCGGAGGCGTTGCCAGCCCAAGCCGACAATATGGGCGACTTCCTTTTGCCGATCTGCATCGGACACAAGTCCGGCAGGAAGTTGGCCCAGCTTGATTTGTAATCGCTCCCGTTCGGTGAGCTCTTTGTTTTCATGACTCATCAGGAACTCCTTGGTTTTTTGGTTCTTCGTCATGGACATGAATGCTTGGAAAAAACCTGAAGTCCAATGAATTAGAGGGATGTGTTGGCTCGAACTGACGGTTCAGGCGTATCTTGCGACGCAGGATGCCAAGTGTCAGCAAATGCACTACCTCATTGCGGCGATCTCGTTCATTTATTAGGTTTGGAGAAAGTGAAGACATGGCGAACCTCCTTGAGAATTATTGCGTCGTTCAAGGAGTTACTTACTGAAATGACTTGAAAACTGTCGGTTCAGTCAATGCTGTGCATTGAATCAAATTAGGCTTGTGAAAATCATAAGCCTAATTTATATTAGGTTGTTAATTAAAATATAGTTGAAGTTTGAAAATGTCAATTTTGCTCAAAGATATATGGCCGATTGAAAATTTGGCCGACTATAAAATTCACTTTGCGAGATACAACCAGCACTCGCAGCCGCTAGAGGTATGGGGAAGAAGCAAAGAAGAATGGCAAGGCTGGCAGGAATACTGGCCGGGCCGCAATGATTTTAACAGGCCGCTTATTTTCTCACTCATGCAATTTCACTACGAAACCGACATCTGGCTGTTCGGTGGTGTGTTCAGAGTATTGGAGAAACATGCAGACCGCTATGAGGTTGAGCTTACTGATTTGGGCAAAGAGTTTATTGGGCGTCTGAAAATCCGATCATCTTATCGCAACCGCACGACTAGGACCAATATGGAGCCACATTACCATAAGTTTGAAGTGCAAGAGATTTTGCGTGAGCCATATTCCGGTAGAGCATTCTGCGGATACGATAAAATAGACTTATCATTTGAAGAGCTCGAAGTCTTGATCAAGAATGACAGGCCAGATTGGAAAACAGCACTAGAATGCGTTAAGGGTATTTACCCGATTACCGATACGCATACGGGAAAACGCTACATCGGCTCTGCTTATGGTGATCAAGGCATATGGTCACGATGGAAGTGTTACATTGAAACGGGTCATGGGGGAAACAAAGGCATTCATGATATGATAAACAAAGCGGGAATTGATTACTGCCGTTCTCATTTCCGTTTTGCGTTGCTTGAGCAGCGGCTTAGCACCCCCCCCCCGATGAAAAAATACTGGAAAGAGAAGTCTTCTGGAAACGCATTTTGCTCACAAGAGGCGAGCAAGGGCTTAACCATAACTGAGTGTAAGATGGATAGATTAACACAAGCACAACAGAGTTTATTACAGGCCATTGAGCGCCTGAAACGTGCCATGGAGATGTCGCCCACGGTACAAGAGCTTGCTGTGGAATTGGGGGTGAAAGCACCCAGTGTGTTTGAAGGGCTCAAGCGACTGGAAGATAAAGGCTATATTCGCAGACAGGCGCGAAAAGCGCGGTCCATCGAAATCCTCCATGCACAAACACCGGATAAGACCAACCTGACGGCTGTTCCTGTTTTGGGGATGGTTGCGGCTGGCCAACCGATTCTTGCTCTTGAAAACAAGATTGGTCAGGTCATGGTGCCGAATAATGTTCTACGCGGGAAGTGCTTTGCGCTCAAAGTGCACGGCGACAGCATGATCGATGCTGATATTTTCGAGGGAGATTACGTTGTTGTGCGCCAGCAATCTATTGCTGAAAACAGCGATATTGTGGTGGCCATGGTTGGCGAAGAGGCCACTGTAAAGCGGCTGAGTATTGAAGGGGAGCATATTGAACTGCGCCCTGAAAATCAGAAACGAAAACCCATCATCATAGGACAACAGGATGAACTTAAAATAATTGGGAAGGTCTTACACGTCTGCTCGGGTGTTGACACCGAGGCCCTCCTAGACGAACCCCAAGGAGGATAACTACATGAGCACCTATAATTTACGACGTTTTGCCCAACCTGATGTTTTGAAACACATCGAACAAGATAATCTGATTACTTTTCTTAAAAGGTATGAAAGCTACCTGACCGGACGCGGGTTCAGCTTTGAACTGAATGAAGATAATGAGCTGGATTTTGAAACGCTCTGCCAAGTTCTGATGAATCCATCAGAGGATATGGACATTGAATTCGTTGAAGCCTTGTTTTTCATTCAAGAAATGTCCGATGGTGAACATTTTGAAGAGTTGAGTGAACAGGCTGAAGCCAATAATATTGACACGCATGAAGATTCAACAGCAGCTGATTTGGCCTTAGCATTATGGCTGCACGATCCCGAGCTTTTAAAGCGTCCTCACGCAGAGGCGATGATCCTCAAGCCAAAATCATTCATGTATTTCCAGTCTGATCAAAAGTCCCCTGATACGTTTACTCTTCCAAAATCAGAAACCATGCGAACGCTGGAAGCTGATATGGACGCTTGGTTTTTGAAAAATAAACGCGGCACTGACTGTCGAATTTTGCCTGTCAGCGCAGAGGACGAAGACAAGACATACTTCCTGATCCGTCATGGCATGCCGTTTAAGCGTGAGGGCAAGATTGAATCTGGACAATCCAAGACCATTTTTTACCGCCCAGAGTTTCATGACGTGATTGTCTATGATCGTGCCAATAATGAACTAGCCGTCTTTAATAAGTCCGGTGCCAAGAAAGAGCGCACCATGTATTTAGATTTGTTCAGCCAACATCTCTTCGGTCAGGCTGAATATTTCCCCGGCGCAGAAAAATATACATTGCAGCCACTGATCGATAACGGCGTTGATGCTTTGGCTTGTGCCGATATTGATGGGCTGGAAGATATAAAGCTGGTAGAAATCCAGCACCAGTTTCTTGGACCGTATAATGACAAGCAGACGCTACGCTCAAATGATGTGTTTGCGTCCTTAGCCTCAAGAGATCGTGAATTCCCGAACTTTGGCAGACTAGTCTCAGCCAGTTTTTCGGTGAAATTTGAAAATGCCAAACGTCCACGCATGGTCAAGGTGCGAACACCGAATATGGCCAACTTTGATCGCAAGGAAGATTCTCACCTGATTGAAACATGGCTGCGGAAACGTGGCTTTGTAAATGAGCAGAAAGAGGAAGAAGACAGCAAACAACCCGTAGCACATCAGGAGAGTCATGACGCCGTATCAATCGCCGCCATGGCGTAAACTCACAGAGCTTTCTGGTGGCAAGGGTGTAAAAGCTGAATGGCTAGACTTTCCAGAAGAATTGCTTGCCATCACCAATGAGCAGGCATCTGCCATTCCCTGTAATGGCCGAGCTGGGTGCTACATGAATGTCGTGCAACATGGGTCTAGCGATATTGTTGGCATCTGCACATCAGATACCAAGCAGTGCGACCGACGCACGCTCAAAAAATCAGAACTGGCGCTGTATCGCATAGATCATAAAAAGCTGGCGACCAAAATTGCTGAGGCCATTGGTTTTACTGAGGAAAATGAAAAGATCACGGGCCAAACGGCTCTTTGGAAATTTGGTGTGCTCAATCCACAAGCCGAGCATAGCTTTCCTGTCTATTGCTTTTTGGGCCAGACATCCTCGCAGTTGGATAAAATTGTCAATCAGCTTTGCATGGCTGATCAGACGTTTCTGTTAATTGCCTCCACCAGCAGTCTTATCAGCACTGCCAGCTCTGACGCAAGCATCAGGCATAAATCCAAGCTCATCGGCATAAATGATGTGCTCGTCGTTGATGCTGCAGGCAAGGTCACGGCGAGAGACAGCGCTCAAACCATCATCTCCAATTGGTTGGAAACGGTGTTGCCGAAATCAGCTAAACCGGGATCTGAGTACCAATTCCCGACACCAGCAGGCGCAACATGGGAGCAGTTTGTGTTCGAATTTACCGCAACAGAGATGTTGTCAGTGACATGCGGACAAACTCAGAAACGTCTGGAACCTGAGCATCTGAAGATGAAAGATCAGAGATCTGGAAAAAGAACGAAACAGTGGACACTCCTATTGGTTCTTGCAAAAACCGGGGGAAGCCTCTCGTGGCAGGATAGCGATGCAGATGATAAGCTAAAAAAGCAGAAGCAGGAATTAGCAAACAAACTCAAACAGACCTTCGGCCTTTCTGAAAACCCGCTTCGATGGTCGCGTAAAGAGAAGTGCTATAAAGCCCGCTTCATCATTCGCGCAGATGATAATGTCCTGCGTCAGCTCACTGGTTGACAATGCTAGGCATAGACTGCTGCGAACTGGTCAATTGCCAAACCCTTGATTTCCCATGACTAAAAGCTCCGTACTTCGTTTTTCCAAGTACGGTGTTTTTCAGGAAAGGGGCATATATAGGAGAAAAATTAGAGAAAAACGGGGTGTTTTTATAGAGAGGAAGTCAATTGCAAATAGCGAAAAAGCCCGCAAATGCTGGGCTTTTGAGGCTATGCCATATAAGGCATATGAAAGTTCGTTTTAGGTTAATGGCGGAGAGAGAGGGATTCGAACCCTCGATATGGTTTCCCATATACACGCGTTCCAGGCGTGCGCCTTCAACCACTCGGCCACCTCTCCAGAAGTTCGCACTATACCCAGAAAGAAATAACGTGCAAGTCTAAACTATACATTCAAAACCCAAAAAACAAATTCATTTATTAAAGTAAGAGCTTTTATCTGTTGAATAACAAGCACATCCCTTCTTTTTAAGAAAAAACTTTTTTCGTGGATAGGTTTGTAGAATACAATAATGAGAATAAAAAGATTGTCACCAGTTATAAACTTTCATGCTCATTTACGCACTTTCTGCTTCACAAAAAAATACTTCTCTTAAAATTAGCATACAGCCCATAGTTTTACACAACCAAATAATTAAAATCACTTACTTATACGTCATAGGAAGGGATGGTATGTGGGGGAAGAACATTTTAAGAGAGGATAAGCGGCTCTTATGCATTTTCTTAAATAGCACGAATTTTTGCAACATTGAGAGCTGTAAAATAGTGTGATGGTATCAGTTTTCTCTTTCATAGGATTACATAATAAGCCCTATTCTAAATCCTCTATTCAATTTCACACTTCTATATTTAGTTGATACTAAAGAAAATAAAATTCAGAAAAAAACTTTGCATTTTTAATTTAATATGTATGAATATATTTTATTTTCTAAAATGAAAAAATAGTCTCATTTTGATCAAATACAAAATCATAAAAATGCAAACCTGTTTTCATTTTTACCATATATTTTTAAATTCAGCTTTACAGTTTTCAAAATATCTAAAGTAGTCTCCATTATTTAAAAAAATTACGTATTACTTTATACTTTGATTATCGCATTCTTTAAGCGTGATATGGTCTCATCACAAAACAGAATACTCTAAAAATACTATTTTCTTTCCCATCCACACGTTTGTAAAAAAACATCTCTTAAAGCTTGCTACATCTACCTCATACGGTATCTATGAATGGTATAAAATCTATTGGATAACATCATCTTTCCTTAAATAAAAAGTAAAAGCCAAGTACTATCACGCTATTTGTCGCCTAATGTTACAATATCTATTGCTATTTGAGAGAATGCATAAAAGGAATTTATTCTTTCTTAGAGTGTTTTTATCCATACATTACTCCTCCTTGTAATGTATAAAAGGGTAATTTTTATTAATTAAATATAGAGAAATTTAAAACGAAAAAACCCTACAATATTCAGGGTTCTCATTATGTAAAACGATAAATTACCATTATAAATTCATATACTGTATTAATGTTTTACAGCACTAAAGATCTGATTACTCTGCAAAATGAGCTCGTTCTTTCCCCTTAATGTTCTTTATTACCTTATATCCTTGCTTAGAGCACGTACAGCTCGTGCAGTTTCACATTGTAATGCTTTTTGTGCTAAAATTTTCATATCTTCAAAACTATGAGTCTGTAAACACGCCTTTACTGGAGAAATATCGCAAGATATCATAGAAAGCTCATTAATTCCCAATCCAGTCAAAATCATTGCACCAAAAGGATCTCCAGCCATACCACCACATACACTAACCCAACACTTATGTTGTGCAGCTCCCTGAATAGTCTGATAAATCATACGCAAAACTGCTGGATCAAGGCTATCAGCTTCAGACACAAGGTACGGATTTTGCCGATCAACAGCCATTGTATACTGTGTTAGGTCATTGGTTCCAATTGAAAAAAAATCAACATGGGCGCTTAATACATCTGCCATAATGGCCGCTGCTGGAACTTCGATCATAATACCAAGTTTTAATTTTGGTGCATCAACATCGTTGCGGATTTCCTCTGCAATCTTTTTTATAGCGACAATCTCTGAAACAGACATGACCATCGGAAACACAATCCATAGATCTCCACCCTCTTTTGCCGCTCGATATAAAGCACGTAATTGAGGCACCAAAAGATCACGTCGACGTAACAAAAGCCGCGTTCCTCGAACACCTAAAAAAGGATTGTCCTCTTTAGATAAATGTAAATGCGTAACCTGTTTATCTCCACCAATATCAAGTGCACGAATAATTAATGGCTTATCTCCTACAGCTGTAATCATCGCCCGATATATATTAAATTGTAGCTCTTCATCCGGAATATATGGATTCTCTAAAAACAAAAATTCCGTGCGCATGAGTCCAACACCTTCAGCCCCTAAATCAAGCGCAACAGGAACCTGATTTGCGTAGTTGACATTAGCCATGATACGAATTCTTTGACCATCTATCGTTTGCGCTGGTAATCTACACGCACTTATTTCACTGACACGTTTTTGCGCAACAGTATCAATATGCCTTTGAGCATCTTCAACGTCTTCAAGCGTAGGATTAAGGTAAATAAACCCGTTATCGCCATCAATAATAGCCTGA
This sequence comes from Bartonella sp. CE47NXGY, assembly GCF_042195415.1. Lineage (NCBI taxonomy): Bacteria > Pseudomonadati > Pseudomonadota > Alphaproteobacteria > Hyphomicrobiales > Bartonellaceae > Bartonella > Bartonella sp. CE47NXGY. The sequence goes on from NZ_JBHIOI010000007.1 coordinate 52,442, forward strand.
ATATCAGACTGAATTGCTAAAATATCATCACCTGCAGCAACAACCATTGGAATACCAAGAGTACGCGCCAAAATAGCTGTATGAGATAATGGACCTCCCCATGCTGTTGCTAATCCTTTTACCCTTGTACAATCAAGTTGTGCTACATCAGAAGGAGAAAGGTCATTTGTAACCAGAATTACACCATGTGGAATATCATTTAAAAAGAACGATCTATAGGATGGATTGATTTCACCTAAAACACGTCGACCAACATCAACTAAATTAACAGCACGTGCTGCTAACAAAGGATTATCTACCTTAAAAAACATATCTGAAAATTGACGAACCGCTCTATCCCAAGACCAAGCGACACCATGACCTTCCGCTATAAAACGACAAGCTTGAGCTATTAAATTTTCATCTTCAAGCAAAACCATTTGCGCAGAAAAAATCGCAGCAGAATCTGCTCCCATACGCACTGTAATATCAGAAATCACAGATGCCATTTTATGTTTTGTTTTTGTAAGAGCATTTTCAAGACATGCTGCACCAGCTGCAAAATCAATTGGCTGATCTATTATGGAAATATCATTTTGCCTTAAAACAAAAATCTTACCAAATGCTAATCCTGAACTCGCTCCAACACCAGAAATGCCTTTTTGCATAGAGCGTGGATACCAACCATGAAAAGCCTTTGTTTGAGATTCCATTGCTCTCATCAGACATTTTTCACTAATACTCACTTTTTTTGCAATAGCAATGGCATCATTGAGAAGTTGTGCTCCTTCTGCAGCATCTGTAGAAAAAATCAGAACATCACCGTTTTTTACTCCTAATTGCAATAAACCAACCAAATTTTTCATTTCAACGGTATATTGACCATGGCGAACTCTGATAGAGTTTTGAGCCTTTTTCGCAAAATCAACCCAAAGAGAAGCTGGTCGTGCATGAAGACCACTTGGATAATCTAAAGTCCATTCCTGACATACAGAAAGGTCACCAATAAAAGTTTTTTCTATCTTCATATTTTGGTCAAACAAAGTTGTAACAATTTGTTGTTTGTCCATAGTTGTTGCAAGTACTTCAAGCTGTTTTTTATCAAATAAAAGAGACGTCAATTTTTTACAAATTTCTCTATAGCGATCTGGACACGCTGCAATGGCAATAACCAAATATGCTTTCTTGCCATCCTGCCACTCAACACCAGCAGGAACCTGTATAACAGCAACAGCATCCTTGATAATTAAATCACGATTTTCAGCCATACCATGAGGAATGGCTATACCATTTCCAAGCCAAGTATTGGTTGTTTCTTCACGTGCAAGCATGCTTGCCAGATAACACTTATCAACTGCACCAACCTGCACAAGCAATTCAGCAGCAGCATAAATTGCATCATTTTTATGATCAAAAGCAGCTGCAAGTTGTACAGATCTTATAGACAAGATTTCACCATCAGCAAAATCTACATTCATTGCTTCTGCTTTCTCATATCTCATCATGAATTCAAATTGCCTCACATTTGAACACCAATATCTCTGACACATTCCTTTTCAAAGCTGCATTTCCCAAAATACAAGCTATAAATACCACCACAGCTTTATTTATATTTTACAGAATATAGCTAAGTGAGGTGCTTAAATACCTCAATATAACCGATAAAACAATTAGATATTATTATCCACCTAAGTGCTTAAAACCATCATAAACAAGTCCGCCTCTTACTCTTTTACTTTACAAAGACAAAACCCCGTTTTTTACAGCACCAATCACCTGAAAAACTATGCTTTCAAAATGCTCTTATTATCCTAAGTTGATCCTAAGTTATCCAACATAACTTTTCATTATTTTTCCTACAAGAAAGCATCCTTCCCAATCATCCGTAACTTCAGCTAATATTTTGATTGATTCCTCAAAGTTTATTTAACCTATTATCCCTCTTTATAAATTCATTACATAATTACAAATTGCTCCATGCAACTTATCATCTTTAAAATTCCGTGCTGCCCATCTTATGATATCAAACCCTCGATATATAATATTTATATATTTTAAGCTACACCTTTACTTCAATCAATATCGCAAATACACAATGCCCTCTGTCGCACATTTGCAAAGTACGACACCCTCCAAGCACCATCACCAACAACTAAAATCAAGAAAAACTCTACAAATAAGATAAATAAAGTAAAAAATGAAACGCAATTATTGCCTTAACTCTAGCTCTTATGCTTGTTTATTTTCAACAATACACAATAATAGTGAAATCAGAAAAAATATTCTTGAAGGGCGCTGATTGCACGTTGGTTATTTTTATATCTTTAAACACCGTCCTCCTTAAAAATATAATTTCACTCTCGATTTACCGAAAATTCCTTAATGCACGTCACTTTCAAAGTCGTTTTGACTACCTTTTTATGGATTTTTTATCCCTATGTCTTTTTAAATGAATAGCCCCACCTATCCACACTACCACCTAAAAACAGTATGACAACTCATCAATACCACAATGCCGATAAAAAGATCCATCTTTATCAAAATGATTACATCAATAATGCTCTCATTAAATTTCTCATAATTTTCTGAAAACAAACTGCTTCTCTTATAAGAAATTACTCGACGCTTCTTCATACATAAAAAGAAAGTCTCTCCTCACTATTATTATACAGAAACTTATCAACAAACTCTATCATAATATCAATATGTTCAGTACTAAATACTAACATAACAGCGCAGAAACTTTTTCCCTCATTGAGAAAAGCCATTTCCTCAATTCTACCTTTTTCGTATATCTTCTACATTTATTATAGTACCAACGCAAAAAGGGAAAGATAAGACTCTATCTTTCCCTTTTAATACTTATAAAACCACAACTATAATTCAATGAAATCCTGTTGATTTCTAGAGAGTGTTACAGATTACTCTGCTGCCTCCAGCATAGGAATGACTGAAACATAGGAACGATTACCCGCTTTGCGTTGAAAAGAAACCTTTCCATTTGATAATGCAAAAAGCGTATGATCTTTTCCAATACCAACATTGTTACCAGGATGCCAACGTGTACCACGCTGGCGAATAATAATATTTCCGGCAATAACGGTTTCACCACCAAATTTTTTAACGCCTAGACGTTTCGATTCTGAATCACGACCATTACGCGAGGAACCACCAGCTTTTTTATGTGCCATAGACGCTCTCCTTTAATCTTTCTTACTCTTTGATGCTACAGACGCTTTCTTCTGCGGCGCAGTCTTTTTTTCAACCGTTTTTTTAGCCGTCTTCTCAACAGAAGCAGCAGCTTTTGTTTCTTGTGGTGTAGTTTCTTCTTCTTTTATCGGTTTCGCAGCAACTTTTTTAGGTTTTGAACCACCCATTAAAATTTCTAAAACACGAAGCCTCGTAAATTCTTGACGATGGCCACGCGTGCGTTTAGAATTTTGACGACGGCGCTTCTTAAATGCGATAACCTTGCGCCCACGTGCCTGTTCTAAAATCTCAGCTGTCACCAATGCATCAGCAACGACAGGGGTACCAATAACCGCATTACCTTCTTGCCCAATCATTAATATGTCATTGAATTCAACAACATCACCCGCATTTCCACTAACTTTTTCAACTTTTACCACTTGATTAGCAACAATGCGGTATTGCTTACCACCAGTTTTAATGACTGCGAACATTTTTTATCCTTCCGTTCACTCCAGCTCTTATTTAATTTCTGCCTTGAAATAAGGGAAAATAGGCTGCTTTTTATCAGTCGTAATAGATCCCAAAGAAGGATAAAACCTTCTTCAACACAAATATGCGCAGATTTCCCCACGCTTATATTTTGTATATATGAAGGAATTTCTATTCTCTGTCAATAAAGTCCCATAAAAAAGAAAAAAAGGTTGTACCAAAAACAATTGAAGGTTATCTACCACTTATACACTCAAATAGTGCCGATTTTTGTTTCACTTTATTATGGAGAGATGGCTGAGTGGTTGAAAGCACCGCACTCGAAATGCGGCATAGGGGTAACTCTATCGGGGGTTCAAATCCCTCTCTCTCCGCCACAGTTTATAAAGCGATATTATTAAAACTGTCTTTAATCGTAGCTTTCCGGTTGTAGCTTGTCAGCAGGTTTTGTACCAATTTATTTTTTTCGAAGGATTTTAAGGGGGGGCTCAAAGGGTCTTCAAAGACCTCTCAAAGGTCTTTATCGTTTTTGCGAATAAATTCTCATTTTTACAATTTTTGCACTTTTTTGATTTTCTGTTACATAAATCTAATCCAGATAATAAGAGAAGGCATAGTAAAATTAAAGAATTATCTCATATTTCTCCTCCTTCTACTTTTGCTTAGTTAGTACAAAACCTACTGTAAAATTATATTATTTTGCACGTCTTGCTTGAATATGTGCTAGCAACCCTAATGTTGAACTATCACGATTATCCGCTTTACTTTCTCCACGAAGAATTGGTAGTAACTCGTTTGCTAATTCTTTACCAAGTTCAACACCCCATTGATCAAATGAATTAATATTCATTAAAATCCCTTCAACAAAAGTGCGATGTTCATAAAGCGCAATAAGACGACCGAGTGCAAAAGGTGTTAATGAATCTTGAACCAGCGTAATGCTGGGACGGTTTCCTTTAAAACTTCTATGACGTGCTAAATGGTCTGCTTCACCCTCATCAACTCCATTTTTTATCAAGATATGCCGAGCATCTTCAAGACTACGCCCCTTCATCAAGGCTTTTGATTGTGCTAAACCGTTTGCTAGCAACATCTCATACATAGAATGTAATTTTTTCTCATGCCCTTTTATAAATAAAATAAATTCTACAGGAATAATATCTGTTCCTTGATGCAGAAGCTGAAAAAAAGCATGTTGACTATTTGTTCCTGAATCCCCCCAAACAATTGGACCACTTGAAAAACTTAATGGTTTTCCATCCAGCGAGACTTGTTTACCATTTGATTCCATATCAAGCTGTTGTAAATAAGCTGGAAAATGTATTAAACGCTGTGCATAAGGAATGATCGAACGTGATGAATAACCACAAATAACACGATGCCAGAATCCTAAAAGAGCAAAACGAATAGGAATATTTTTATGCAAAGGCATAGTTTTAAAATGTTGATCCATTTGCAAAGCACCATTGAGAAATTGGCGAAAATTTCCACCACCTATTGCAAACATAACAACAAGTCCAATGGCTGACCAAATTGAATAACGTCCTCCAACCCAATTCCAAAATTTAAAAACTCTTGTGGAATCTATGCCAAATTCTGCCACTTTATCAAGCGCACTTGAAACAGCAACAAAATGCGTACAAACGGCTTCTTCTCCTAAATGTGAACAAATCCACTGACGTGCAACTTGAGCATTGACCATTGTTTCAGCCGTTGTAAAAGTTTTAGAAGCAATGACAAACAGCGTTGTTGCTGGATTCAAAATAGAGAGAGTATCAGAAATATGGGCACTGTCAGCATTCGAAACAAAATGACACTGTGGACCATCATGATAAGGTTTTAAAGCATATGTGACCATTGCAGGACCAAGATCAGAACCACCAATACCAATATTGACAATATCACTTATTCTCTCGCCACTGCTTCCCTTATAGCTTCCATCACGCACCTTTTCAGAAAATCTTTCCATATCTTCAAGGACGTCTTGAATATCGCGAATAAGATTATGACCATCCAACATGAAAATTTCATCAGCAGGTAAACGTAATGCAATATGAAGAACTGAGCGTTTTTCAGTTGTATTAATCGCCTTACCAGAAAACATTGCATCACGCCGGCCTAACACATCTGCTGCGACCGCTAAATCATCTAGAAGTTGCAATGTTTTAAATGTCACACCACATTTTGAAAAATCGAAAAGAAGATCATCAAGTCTGAGGGAAAAATGGGAAAAACGCTGTTCATCTTCTACAAAATGCCGACGAATATCATAGACCCCATCCTTTGCGGCATGGTTTCTTAAAGCTTTTAATGTGGCTTCAAAAGCCATTTCATTTCGAATCGAAAAGCTATCTCCCATAAGCTTATCCTATACGGTTATTGATAATGAAATCTATGCCCAAACAATAACAAAGCAGAAAACACCTCCTTTATTGCTCGCTATTTTCACTGCTCACATAAAAATGAAGGAATATACAAAATAAAAGGATAAGATCCGAAAATGATATTTTTACAAGAATAAACTTTCAAATCTTTTCTATCATATACATCATTTAACTTGATTGAGTTCTTTTGTTAAACGTAAATCTTCTTCTGCTTTTGGTCTTATAAAACGCCCTAAAAAAAGATAAACAACCGGTGTGACATAAAGCGTAAAAATAGTTGCTAAACCTAAGCCACCAACGATAACCCAACCTAAGGCTATACGAGCTTCTGCGCCAGCACCTTTGGCCAAAACCAAAGGAATACCTCCTAAAATGGCACAAATCATTGTCATACAAACTGGACGAAGGCGAATGTTTGCTGCTTCTTCTACGGCTTCACGCACGCTTCTTCCCTGATCGCGTAATTGATCTGCAAATTCAACAATGAGAATACCATTTTTTGCCATAACACCAATTAACAAAATTAATCCAATTTGGCTGTAAATATTAAGACTTACACCACTTAATAGCATAGCAATTACAGCACAACCAATCCCTAATGGGACAGTGGCCATAATAATGAATCCTGAAATAAAGCTTTCAAACTGAGCTGCCAAAATCAATAAAATAATCAAAAAGGCAATGCCAAAAACAATCATAAAATTGGAAGATGTTTCATTAAGCGTTTCGGCTTCCCCTAAGGGAACCAAATAGGTTCCTTTTGATAACAAAGGAGAAGCAATTTTCTGTACAGTTTGGTAAGCTTCCCCTAAAGCGATATCTGGAGTAAGATTTGCGCTTAAAATAACAGCACTCATGCGTTTTTCCCGTTTTAATTGAGGAGCAATAGCTTTTTCATGTAAACGCGCAATAACCGATAAAGGAACATATCGATTGTCTTTGGTTTTTAAAAAAATATTTTCTAAATCGCTAGGACTCTTCATAGAATTTGTACGCGATATCAATTTAACATCGTAAGAATGATCATCCACGTTAATGGAACCAATCTTTTTACCATCCAACATTGTTTGTAATGTATCGCCCAAATTGGTGATATCAATCCCTAAATCGGAGGCTTTTTTTCGATTGATTTCAATAAAAAATTGCGGTTGTGTTGCATCAACAGTAAGGCGTGGGCGAATAAAACGCGGATCATCTTGTAAAGCACTTACCAGCTTATCAGCAATGGGTTGTAATATTGCATAATCATTGCCAAGAATTGCAAATTGCAACCCTTGCCCAGTTCCGCTCACACCTAGAGAATTTCCCTGCGCAGCAAACACAAAAACTGCGGGAAACTGTTTAACCTTTGCATTAATATCTTTCACGATTTCTTGCTGACTCCGTAAACGTTTATCCCAAGATGAAAGCAATAAAATCAAAAAAGCAGTATTGGGTGAACCGCCAGCACCCGCAATAGAGTAACTGTTAGCAATCTCCCCTGCATCACGTAATGGCTGTAGACTTGCTTCAATTTGCTCTATTTGCTCGTTCAAATATTGTGTTGAAATACCTTGTGGTCCATTAATAACCAAAAAGATCACAGCTCTGTCTTCTGCTGGCGTTAATTCCTGTTGTAGCTTCGTATAGCCTCCAACACAAAGACCCGCAAAAATAAGTGAAGCAAAAACAACAGCCCAAGGCTTTTCTAAACACTTATGCAAACTGTAAGTATATGCCTTATGAAAAAAAGTACCTAATTTATATAAAAAAGCAAAATGATGGGACTTTTCCTCTTTTTCCTCAATATGTTCTTTGAGAAAACGCGAAGCCAACATTGGACAAAGCGTTAAGGCAACAACTGAAGAAAGCAAAATAGAAATTGCCAAAACAAAACCAAATTCTCTAAAAAGACCTCCAACTTGCCCAGGAAGAAAGGAAATAGGAACAAACACAGCCACTAATGTCAATGTTGTTGCTAAAACAGCAAAAAATACTTCACGTGTTCCTATCACCGCTGCTGCTCTGGAACCTAATCCCATATTGCGCCACCGAACAATATTCTCAAGAACAACAATGGCATCATCCACAACAAGCCCTGTTGCTAAAACAAGTCCTAAAAATGTGAGAATATTCAATGAAAACCCTACAAGATAAATAGCCGCAATGGTACCAATCAAAGCGACAGGAAGAGATAAAGCAGGTATCAGCGTTACACGAATGTCTCTGAGAAAAAGAAAAATGACCAAGATAACGCTCAAAATAGCAATGACCAACGCAACTTCAACCTCATGAAGAGCGCTTTTAATAAAAATTGCATCGTCATTAATAACGTCTATATTTACAGAAGAAGGAACAATACTTTTGAGATTATCAACAACGGCTCTCACACCTTCAGAAATATTAAGAGTGTTGGATTGTGCTTTACGCACGATACCTAATCCAATACCTGTCTTTCCATTGATACGAAGAATAACTGTTTCTATATCCGGCGATAAAGTCACATGCGCAACATCACCAAGATGCACATGAGGCTTTAAAACAACTTGTTCAAAAGATTCTGGTGTTGTTAAACGTGCAGTAGCACGTACAACTAAAGTTTGCTTAGAATTGCGTAATGACCCTACTGGCACATCTGTTGTCATATCAGCAAGAACACGTGAAATATCTGCTACAGTTAATCCATAACTTGCAAGTTTTGCTTGATCTATATCAATCTGAAAAATCTTTGTGCGAGCACTATCGACCTGTACATCACCAACACCATCAACAGCAGAAATAGCATCAACAATCTGATCGTTTACAATCGTGGTTAAATCATCAACACTCATTGTTGGTGACGTCACAACCAAATACATCATGGCAGCAGCATTCGAATCTGCTTTAATAATCAAAGGCGAATCCGCATCTTTCGGTAAAGAATAGGTAACACGAGAGAGAGCATCACGAATATCAGATGCTGCAACATTCAAATCAACACCGACATTAAAGTTAATCTTCACACGGGAGCGTCCAAAAGAAGACGTTGAAGAAATCGTCTTAACACCTGAAACACGAGAAACAGCATCTTCTATAACTTTTGTAACTTCACGATCAATTGTTTCTGCCGATGCACCAGAAAACATCGTCACAATCGTTGTTACAGGAGTATCAACATCGGGTAATTCTCTTACATCAACATTTAACCATGCTGCAAATCCTGCAATGATGATCATAGCATTCAAAACAAGAGTAAAAACCGGTCTGCGAATAAATAAGGTAATGAGACCACCTTGCTCCACCTTTGACATAGGCTGTTTTGTGCTCAATTCTTGGCTCATTGTATATCCGTTCCATAACCTACTGATAATTGCTGTTGATGAGACTTTGGATCATCAATAGTTACTTTACTTCCTGGATAAAGCATTTGCACCCCTTGAATGACAACTTGATCACCATTTTCTAGGGGAGCTTTCACGAAAACATGATCGGCTTTATGCTGAATAATTGATACGGGTATAGCCTCTACTTTTCCTTCTCTCACACGCCAAACGAATGACCCTTTACTATTCCATTGAACTGCAAGAGGATTAACGACAGGAAAAGAACCACCATGAAACTGCAAGGAAACAGAAAAGGACATACCAGACATGAGCGTATCTTTTTCATTATTGATTTCAACCTGAACATGAAGTGTGCGACTTTCTGGATCAACGATATTATCAATCGCATAAATATGACCAACAAAAGATCTATCTGGCTGCGCGATTAACGTTGCCGTTACCTCATCTCCTTTATGGATGCGCGACACATATCGTTCAGGGGCCCATATATCGACCAAAATACGTTCTCTATTCTCAATACGGCCTATTACAGTATTAAGGGTCACGTTATTCCCCGCATCAACGGGCAAAATACCAACAACTCCAGGAATCGGTGCTCGAATTGTTCGCCGATCGAGATCTAATTCAGCATTACGCAAAACTAAATTTGCGTTATCCAACTCTAAGCGTGCCATAATTTCTTGAACTTCCGTTGCCGTATTGCTGGCGCGTAATTTAAGAATACGCGAAAGCGTCAACGCATTGTTATCACGTTGCACTTTTGCTTTTGCAGCCGCTATTTCTTCTTTTTTAGAATCAAGCTTTGCAATCACATCATCAGCTTGTACTTTTGTACCCGCTGATACAAAAAGCTTATCAATAACACCTGAGGATAAAGGGGTAAGCTCGACTTCTGCAAGAGCTTTTCCACTCCCAAGAACGTTAAGTTGTTCATAAAGATCTTGAACTTTTACAAGATCAACGACAACATTTACCGGTGGCCTTCCCATTTTTTCATTTGAAGCTTTATCCGATACTCTTGTTTTATCCACCATAGAAATGGGTTGGTCTGCACTCTTTTTTCCAGCCCAATAAGTAACCGTTAAAACAACGATTAAAAACACTAATGGAAAGCTCTTTTTTAATAACGCCATACATCCGCCCTTGCTGTGTCATGTTCATCTGAAATAGTTTTCAACAGTAATATCGGCGTTTTACACAAAAACCCAACAGCGGGTGTATATATCTTACCCCCACCGCAAAAAACACATCTCATCTCTGCTTGACTATCTTTCATAGATTAAAACGTCAAGTTAACTATCGTTCATATTGCTTTGTATGGTCATGACAAAAAAATGTTCATATCAAAACCAACTGAAGCCATAATATATTATATCCTTTTTTAAAATATATCATAAAAAAAGAGAGATTTTTTTTATGACGACTCAAGTTTCACTTGCATTTCTTTAATGAAACGATTAGGAACCCTTTGTCTTAGACAATGTAAAAAATTGAAATGTATGCACCCGTAGCTCAGCTGGATAGAGCACCAGACTACGAATCTGGGGGTCAGGAGTTCGAATCTCTTCGGGTGCGCCATCTATCAATATCTTCTTATAAAGTCAGACTTTTTAAATTCTTTATTTTGTGATTTATTTTTACCTATCTTTGTATTTTGTTATTTCATTCTGTTGTGAGTCGTTTCTTTAGCCATTTTGCTAGAATAAGATGTTATGAGTCCTTCAATTCAGCTCTAAGGTGCTTTTATTAGCTTATAATCGTAGCGATTGCATGAGTAGCGTATGTTGTTGTTTTCTTTTATCAATCTATGCGCTTGTTTTTGGTCTCTTCCGGATTATACTCTCTACTCAGTTAGGTAATTTTTTACGTGCTTATTTCTAATTGTTCCATAACTGGATGTTTCTGGATATTTTATTCCTAGCAGTCCCATCTTAAGAGGGACTTCAGATGTGCCGCCATAAATTCCGGTTTACCACCATGTGAAACTTTTTCAGTGTGTTGTTGGAAAGAATAAATAAACTACTTCTCAAACGTACTACTATGAAACACTTATGGTATCCATTAATGTCATCAGCATTTGTTGCAAACCAAAGCTTCTTTTCGCAATATTTTTAATTGAATTAAACGTATTTTTACTGCTTAAAAGCAAAAAGATTCTTTTTCCTAAAAAACAATAAAACTCTTCTTGTGCTTCTTTAGCATTATCTCTTGCATGGCATATCATCGATTTCTATGATATCTTAATATTTTTCTGTTCTCTATGAATTTTTCTAATTAATCCATGGAGTACAGATCTCAAACATTAATAAAAGCTGAATTTAAAGAATTTTTCCATGCCTAAAACTGATATTGAAATTGCTCGCACTGCTAAAAAGCAACATATTATTGAAATTGCACAAAAAATTGGTATTTCACATGAAAATCTCATTCCCTATGGTCATGATAAAGCTAAAATTTCTTCTGAATACATAAAATCGCTTAATAAAAATCCAGATGGTAAACTTATCCTTGTCACAGCTATCAATCCCACACCTGCCGGAGAAGGCAAAACAACAACAACAGTTGGACTAAGTGATGCTCTTAATCTTATTGGTAAAAAAACAATAGCTACCTTGAGAGAACCATCTTTAGGTCCCTGTTTTGGTGTAAAAGGTGGTGCTGCTGGTGGTGGTTATGCGCAAGTCATTCCAATGGATGACCTTAATTTACATTTTACCGGTGATTTTCATGCTATTACATCTGCTCATAATCTTCTTGCCGCAATGATAGATAATCATCTTTATTGGGGAAATACTCTAAACATTGATCCACGTCGCATTGTTTGGAAACGCGTTCTTGATATGAATGACCGTGTATTGCGCGATATTGTCATTTCATTGGGGGGCATAACAAATGGTTTTCCACGTCAAACAGGTTTTGATATTACTGTTGCATCAGAAATTATGGCGCTTCTTTGTCTCTCTGAAAATTTAGAAAACCTTACACAAAGACTCAAAAAAATTATTGTTGCTTATCGTTATGATAAAACGCCCATCACCGTTGCTGATCTCAATGCGGAAGGTGCAATGGCAGTTCTTCTCAAAGATGCTATACAACCCAATCTCGTACAGACAATTGAAAATAATCCTGTTCTCGTTCATGGAGGACCTTTTGCCAACATTGCTCATGGTTGCAATTCAGTTATAGCAACAAAAACTGCTTTAAAACTTGCTGATTATGTTGTCACAGAAGCAGGGTTTGGAGCAGATCTTGGAGCAGAAAAGTTCTTCAATATTAAATGTAGGCAAGCAGGTATTGTACCAAATGCTACAGTGATCGTCGCAACTATTCGTGCATTAAAAATGAATGGTGGTCTGGATAAAAATAACCTGACAGAAGAAAATATCACCGCTTTAGAAAAAGGAGCTGCCAATCTTTTACGACACATAAAAAATATGAAGCACTACGGTATTCCTTGTGTTGTGGCTATCAATCATTTTGACAGCGATAGCGATGCTGAAATAAAAACATTACAAAAAATAGTTGCAACAACTGGACACAAAGCTATTATCTGTAAGCATTGGGAACAAGGTGGAAAAGGCGCTATAGAACTTGCACAAGAACTCGTTACCTTGATTGAAAAGCACAATTCTGATTTTAAAGTTCTCTATCAAGATGATATTCCACTCGTTCAAAAAATTAATTGTATTATAACAAAGCTATACGGTGGACGTGGCGCCATCATCTCAGCCCCTATTCTCAAACAACTTGAAACTTGGGAAAAAGAAGGTTTTGGCGTCTACCCTATTTGTATGGCCAAAACACCTTATTCTTTTTCTTCTGATCCCAAGCAATACGGAGCTCCTGTTGATTTTGAAATTCCCATACGAGAAGTTCGTCTCTGTGCGGGAGCCGGCTTTATTGTTGTCATTTGTGGAGATGTTATGACCATGCCGGGACTACCCCATTATCCCACGGCGGAAAAAATTCATCTTGACGAAAATGATCAAATACAAGGACTTTCATAAGTTTATAATCATGAAATCTATCATTCATTATAAAAAGCATTTTATTACAAAAAAAATAGAATTTTTAAAAGCGATATAGACAAATGTCTTATTTATATGATATAAGTTTCTGTCCTTTTGGATATGCCTTTAAAAGGACGTAGGTTTTCCTATTATTTGTGACACTGAAAAAAGCAGGATAAATAGTGCAAGTACTCGTTCGTGATAATAATGTTGATCAAGCGCTCCGCGCGTTGAAAAAAAAGATGCAGCGTGAAGGTATCTTCCGTGAAATGAAAATGCGTAGTTATTATGAGAAGCCATCTGAGAAGCGTGCTCGTGAAAAAGCTGAGGCTATTCGTCGTACACGTAAGCTTGCTCGTAAGCGTGCACAAAGAGAAGGTTTTGTTAGTAACGGACGGACTGTTGCGGTAAAGTAATGTGCTTTATGATATTATATAATTGCATAAGCAATAGATAGTAAGCTACTAGAAAATTTTATCTTCATAGGCAATTGCGATGAATTGCTTGTGTAGGTTTTTATGTACAATGTTATCTAATATGTTAGTTATTTGAAAATAATAAGGTTTCTATCATAGAGGTGGTTTTTATTTCACTCTTATATTTTAAAAATAGATAACAAACTACACTTGAGATATTTAAGCGACTTTTTCCTATGTAAATTGAGTGCGGGGTGTTTTATTATCACTTTTCGCTATAATTTTCTCCTTCTGGATATCTCTTACATCACTGCTTCTTATGTACAAATTTCATGATGAACTTCTTTTTTGTCATTAAATATTCTACATCTTTCGATCATCCTAGGTCTGATTACAAAACAAAAATAACTATCGCAATATGCGATTGTGTGTAAAATATAATATCAAATTCATAATCCTCTTTCCCTTCAGTTATGTAACGAAACGATATAATTCCATAACTTTTTATATCTCTTGATTCTGTCTCTCTAAAGGATGACGAATTTCAACCACTGCACTATAGATTCTTTTTTCTTGATAAATTTCTTCTATTCATCACTTATGTAATTACCCTCATCAGTGTATCGAATAAGCCTTTCTATTTCATTCAACTTTCTTCTATACTGAGTTAGAGAAAAAGAAAATTGACAATAAACAGAGAAAACACTGTATTTTAATATGGATGAATGTGCCTTTTATTACCATTTTTGATGGAAATGTTTTTAAAATTTAAATAACGAGTTAAAGTTTTTAACGCGGAGATTTATTATTATAAGTAATCGTTTTTCATATTAAGTAATAATTCTGAATAACGTAAAGTTTCTCAACACTTTCTCATATTGAATCAATCAAGATTATTTTCTTGTACATCATAAGCGGGATTCGTATGCAAATAGAATAAAAGCTATTTAAGAAAAAACAAAAATGCTTCTTATAAACACTATAAATAATAGGAACTGCATAACATTGAAAGCTGGTAAATAGAACGATGGAGCCAGCTTATCTACCATACGGATAAGCATTATCATGGCATAAGATTAGAGTGTAGAAAATTTTATAAATGAATTATCACGAAAAAGTGTCCTGTTAAAATTAGCCCTTCATATATCAATCTACTCTATAATGTTGCTCATATTTTTACGCTTAAATGTTTTATTTATCGTATTATTTTGTTCATTCAAAACTTCTTTTCAAGCCACACAATAATCCCTTTCTGAACAGCTCTTTGTTCATAGTATGCATACATGCACTTTTACTTTGAGAAACAAACTCAAAAAAGAGATGCAATACTTTAGCCCTAATTTCCTGTACAAAAACTGCCTATGGCTCCAATATACTTTACTGTTTTATCACGCTTACAGCTACATAAAAATCTAATGTTTATTTATATCTACCCCCTCATAAACAAGATAAGCACTAAGAAATACAAACCTTTTGTTTTCCTTATTTTGATATTTTTGTAGCAATTTTTTCATCGTTTAGATCTCTTTAACGAGCAATGTGTCATACTTTTTATCAGTTTCCAGTCTTATCTTTCAGATTTTAAATTTCCAATATATGACGAAATAAAGGAGTTCGGTGTGCAAAATTCTCGTTGGTTTCGCGTTTCAATACTCATATCATGTATCTTAATAGCAATAGTCATTGTATTGGGTTCATCTCATTTGTTGCATGCACAAACATTTAATCAAAATTTAGGGCCCAGTGGTTTACCACTTCCGCGATTTGCTTCGATTAAACCCACCAGCGTTAATGTACGCGTCGGACCAGGAAGCAACTATTCAATCATTTTCACCTACAAAAAGAAGGGCTTACCTATTGAAATCATTCAAGAATATGATCAATGGCGCAAAATTCGTGATGCAGAAGGCGATGAGGGATGGGTGTATCAATCGCTTTTATCGGGAAAGCGAACTGCTATAACTATTCCATGGCAAAAAGATAAAACAAAAAGGCTGATGCTACGAAAAAACCCCACCGACAACGCAGAACTTGTGGCGGAAGTAGAACCTAACGTCATTGGTAACATCCGCCAATGTGATGGACAATGGTGCGAACTAAACATTAATAATACGCGCGGATGGCTTCAGCAACCCCAGTTATGGGGAATCTATCCTGATGAAAAAGTAAAAGGTTGGTGAATACTCAAACTCAACAAGTTTAATTTTTATTCCTCATTGAATATCCTCACTGCCTATCACAAGATTGATTTTTTGGTTTCAATCGCACGATTAAATCAACATGTGAAATTTCCATACCTTCTGGTGGCTTAGGCAAATTTCTAATAATGGGAGCTTCTTCCAAATTATAAGGAATATCAAGAATACGATTTTCGCCTTCTATATAAAAATGGTAGTGATCAGAGGTATTGGTATCAAACCAAGTTTTTGAGCCTTCTACGGCAATAATCCGTAATAATCCCGCTTCCGTAAATTGATGAAGCGTATTATAAACCGTTGCTAAAGATACAGGTACACCTGCCCTCACCGCTTCCTCATAGAGCTCTTCAGCAGTAATATGACGATTTCCTTGAGAAAAAATCATATGTGCAAGTTCCAACCGCTGACGTGTTGGACGCAGACCATTTTGACGCAAATGTTTTTCTAACATAGAAATGGAATAATATTGCACAATTTTTCCACACTCTTTTGTGAACTGCTGCTCTTCATTCATATCTAAATTGTCTGCACTCACTGACATAATTACAAACCCAAATATATTCCTGCTAAATAAGATCAAAATACAAAAAAATGGGAATAGTATGGTGTAATCTTGTATTCCATTTTTAAATAATTACCTATGTAGAATACATAAAAAAAGGCTTTTGTCATTAAAAATGATATAAAATCATTTCCCTCTCTTTAAAATTTGCTCTAAAAGTAGGTTGGGAAAAGCGCAGAAATAAAGATATATGCAAATAAATGGAGTAACAATGGCTGAACAAAAGTCTCGCTACACATATGAAGAGCTTCTAAGCTGCGCTCGCGGCGAAATGTTTGGTAGAGGTAATGCGCAATTGCCAGCACCGCCAATGTTAATGATTCATCGAATCACTCAAATTAGTGAAACTGATGGTAAATACGATAAAGGAATGGTTCGCGCCGAATTTGACATTACACCAGACATGTGGTTCTTTAATTGTCACTTTATAGGCGATCCCGTCATGCCAGGATGTCTCGGACTGGATGGTATGTGGCAATTAACAGGTTTTTTTCTTGGTTGGCTAGGCGAACCAGGCAAAGGAAGAGCAATATCAACAGGTGAAGTAAAGTTATCAGGGATGGTAACTCCACAAACCAAAATTCTTGAATATGAAATAGATTTTAAGCGTATTCGACGTGGAAATTTAGTCTTAGGAATAGCTGATGGGTGGCTAAAAGCAGATGGAGAGACTATTTATAAGGCGAACGATTTACGCGTTGCTTTATTCAAAGAAGATTGAACGTTATTTCCGTCAGAAAGAACTTTTCACTATTCTGTATGGAACGAGGAGGTATGAATGCGTCGAGTTGTTGTAACCGGAATGGGAATTGTCTCCGCAATTGGAAATAATCCTGGAGCTGTTTTAACCAGTTTACGTGAAGCAAAATCCGGAATTTCTTACGCACCTCAATATGCTGAATTAGGCTTTCGTAGCAGAGTTTATGGCAAGCCCGATATTAATATAGAAGAACTCGTAGATCGACGTGCTCTACGTTTTCATGGGCGTGGAACAGCATGGAATCACATCGCCATGGATCAAGCAATTGCTGATGCGGGTCTAGAACCGCATGAAGTATCGAACGAACACACGGGTATTATTATGGGTTCTGGAGGTGCTTCAACACATTCAATCGTAGAAGCTGCTGACATTACACGCCAAAAAGGTCCAAAACGTGTTGGACCTTTTGTTGTCCCTAAAGCGATGAGTTCCACAGCATCTGCAACATTAGCAACTTTCTTTAAAATAAAGGGGATCAATTATTCAATCTCTTCAGCTTGTGCTACCTCCAATCATTGTATTGGTAATGCTTACGAAATGATACAATATGGTAAACAGAAGCGCATCTTTGCCGGTGGCTGCGAAGATTTGGATTGGACACTATCTGTTTTATTCGATGCCATGGGCGCTATGTCCAGCAGATATAATGACATTCCTCACAAAGCTTCACGTGCTTATGATGTTAATCGTGATGGTTTTGTCATTGCTGGAGGTGCTGGCGTTTTAGTCCTTGAAGATTTAGAACTTGCTAAAGCACGTGGTGCAAAAATCTACGGAGAAATCGTTGGATACGGTGCGACATCCGATGGACATGATATGGTTGCCCCATCAGGAGAGGGAGCAGAACGATGCATGCGCATGGCCCTTGCAACAGTCGATAATAAAATTGATTATATCAATCCCCATGCGACAGCAACTCCTGTTGGTGATCCTCCTGAGATAGAAGCTATCCGTCGTGTCTTTGGAGCAGGTGATCAATGCCCCCCCATTTCCGCTACCAAGTCTCTAACAGGACATTCCTTGGGAGCAGCAGGTGTTCACGAAGCAATCTATACATTGTTAATGATGAATCATAATTTTATTTGTGAAAGTGCCCATATTGAAGAACTTGATCCAGCTTTTGCTGATATGCCAATCGTTCGTGAACGACGTGATCATCAACAACTGAATACCGTATTGTCGAATACTTTTGGCTTTGGCGGTACCAATGCAACGCTTGTTTTCCAACGTTATGTATAAACAAAAGCTCTTAGTAATTGAAAAAAGTACGGTCTTACGGAGAATAATATGAAAGGTTTGATGGAGGGCAAACGCGGCCTTATTATGGGAATTGCGAATGACCATTCAATTGCTTGGGGCATTGCCTGTCAGCTCGCACAAGCAGGAGCGGAATTAGCGTTGACTTATCAAGGAAATGCTTTTGGAAAACGTGTTCATCCCCTAGCAGATAAACTTGGCTGCAAATTAGTGCTAGAGTGTGACGTTGAAAAAAGTGAAAATATTGATTACGTCTTTGAGCAACTTGAAAAAGAATGGAAAACAATTGATTTTATTGTCCATGCCATTGGTTTTTCAGATAAAACTCAGCTAAAAGGGCGTTACGTTGATGTTACAACACGTGAAAACTTTCAACGCACGATGGTTATTTCAGCTTATTCCTTTACTGAAATTGCCCAGCGCGCGGGTAAGCTTATGCCCAATGGAGGAACACTTTTAACTCTTACCTATGGTGCTTCACAGCAAGTTGTGCCTAATTATAACATCATGGGTGTTGCTAAAGCAGCTTTAGAAGCTATGGTACGTTATTTAGCAGCGGACTTTGGTCCTCAAAATATTCGTGTCAATGCGATTTCCGCTGGTCCTGTTAGAACTTTAGCAGGTAATGGTATTGCAGCTGCACGGGCAATATTTTCACATCAACGCCGTAATGCCCCATTACGGCGTACCGTAGATATTCATGAAATTGGAAAATCTGCTCTTTATCTACTCTCTGACTTATCATCAGGTGTTACAGGTGAAATCCATTATGTTGATTCAGGCTATAACATCATGTCTATGCCAATACTTGAAGAACTGAAAAAAAGTGACGATTCCCAAGAAGAATAAAATTTATTTCATTGCACTAAAAAAGAAAATCAATCATGTACATAGTGCTTTAATCGGGTATTGAGTACTTTCTCAGCTATATAATAGTGTATTGACTTATAATAATATGACGTAAGGAATATGTGCAAATGTTTGTAAGAATAAGTCAATACAAAACCAGATGTACGATGCCTTGTTTCGCAAAATATTTTATAAAAGCCGGAATATTTCTTCAATCCATGGTTGATAAAGTGTGTATTTTATGACGTTATTTACCTTACTAAAGCATACGCTTTTGCCATTGCTTATAAATCAATATCCAACCCTCATGCCACCGCAGTTTGAAACAGAGATTAGAGAATTATTAAAACCCTTAGTTTCAGCTTTTGTGTAGCAAATTGAAAAAATATTCCTACCGTTTGATTTATTCTTGAAACGCAAATACAATCTAATTTAGGATGAATATGAAGGCGTAAAGAAATCAATCATTAATCTTACTATTGTTCTTTAATGAAAGCATTGCTCTGATGTGTCAGGTAAAATAGAACACCCAAAAACACTATAGCTGTTTCTCCTTCATGCATTTTTTAAAGATATCTCTCAATGCACGCCATTCCATTTCACAATGGTACCTGTAGAACATATAAAAAATCCTTGTGAAGTACATAAAATCCTTTTTTTACCACCATTTTAATGTTTATACAGATGACAAACCGACACCGTCATTTTACTTGCCATGTTCTAATATTGAAACAACCCTTGACACTTGAGATGATTCATTAGAAGTATCTTTAATAATTTTTATCCACATACTAACCCGCTTGTGACAAGCAAACATATATTTTTAATTAACTCAATACAAAAATAAAATGAATTATTTATATAAAGCAATTTCTTATCTTTATAATCACATTATTTTTCAGTTTAAATGACAGCCACAAACAAGTACAATAACATTTTTTCAATCTTAGACTTTCAAAGTTATAATTCCAAAAATCATTTCTTGCATATAAAAAACAGAATTGACATGTGAGAAAATAAAAGGCTTAAATATCTCTACTGAACAGCTTCAAGTGCCAAGAGCTGTCTCACAACATTTGGGGGTGTAATGATGCTCGTCTTCCTCCTTCATAAACATAAAGATGGGGATGTGCACAATAGCTTTATCGGTTACACTATTCACAGTCACCGTCGCAAATTGGACTTAGGATTTTTAAGAGAGGTCTCTTTAAAACAAGCACGTGAATATATAACAGCAATCGTGTTTTTTTGGACGTTCTATTTTACCTGACACATCAGAAAAATGCTTTCATTAGAAAATGAGAAAAATAAAGGTGTGAGATAATCTCCATTATTTAAAAGATATTGCTTTAGATAGCGTAAAACTGAATTTAAAAATGATTGTAGAAATGGGAACAGATTTTCAGCTTTAAAATTTCATCTTCTTCCCAAATTAGATTGTCTTCTTGTTTTAAAGAATTACAAAAACAGAGATTCACAATATCCCTGCCCCGATATTCTTAGCTTATACGTTACATAAATAAGATGCTTCTACCTAATGAGTCTTGTATTATTCTGTTTGCAAATATCATTGTGAGATGAATTTAAGAGACAATAAAAATATCTTGTTCATTACATTACATAAACACGTATAAGTGGAAACGACAATTTATCTTCAAAGAGATAGCTCTTAGACAAAAGCCAAAACTTTTATATTTCAGCCATGTTTCATAAAGAATCGAATGATATGAATCTATAATTTTCTGGAATATGACTGCCTTATACAACCATCAATAAAATCTATTTTATATGTCTATCATAGCATGTTTCTATTTTTTACGATTGGAATTATTAAAAAACAGGATATCATTGAATTTCGTCCTTGAGAGCGCGGCTTAGTAATGTGTTTGCCGCTTCAGTTATATTTTTACCACAATAGAGAATTTGATAAATTTGTTCTACAATGGGCATTTCTACCCCAATACGCTGCGCCAACGTATATACTTCCTTGGTATTTAAGTATCCTTCCACAACCTGACCAATTTGTTTTTCTGCTTCTTTTATATCTATTCCTTTACCAAGAAGTATTCCAAAACGGCGATTACGCGACTGATTATCAGTACATGTCAAAACCAGATCACCTAAGCCTGTCATTCCCATAAATGTGGAAAGCTCAGCACCCATAGCCTCCCCTAAACGACTGATTTCAGCTAGTCCTCGTGTGATAAGAGCTATTCGTGCATTTGCCCCAAAACCTATGCCATCTGATATTCCTGCACCAATAGCAATAACATTTTTGACTGCCCCCCCTAATTGAACACCAATCATATCTGAACTTTTATAAACTCTAAAACTTTTGTCACAATGAAAAAGTTGCTGCAATTCTTTACCAAACTCAACATCAGAAGCTGCTATCGTCATTGCAGTAGGCCAACCAATAGCTAGTTCTTGAGCAAAAGTTGGTCCAGAAAAAACAGCTAAAGGAATTTTTTCACCTAAAATCTCACGAGCAACCTCTTGTAAGAAACGTCCAGTACCATGTTCTAAACCTTTTGTAGCCCAAATAACGCGTGAATGCTGATCTAAATAAGGCTGAATATTATACAAAACTTGATGAAATACATGGCTTGGAACAGCGATTAATATATTGTGACTTGCCGTTATTGCAGTTTCAAGGGAAGCTTCAAGTAATAAATTTTCAGGAAATCGAACATCGGGTAAATATACTTGATTACAACGTTGTTCCTGTAATTCTTTGATATGTTGAGGACTATATCCCCAAAGTAAAACATTATGACCATTACGGGCAAGAGCTATCGCTAATGCAGTACCAAAAGAACCAGCACCTATAACTGTCATTGCAACGGTTTTCATTAAATTTTCTGATTATTCTCTAAATTTTTGATTTCAATTGCATATTATTATTACAATAATTTTAATGCTATCTTTAATATAAATTCTTTAAATCTAAAAATATTACTGCTTCGTAGCTTTTTTATCTCACACAATATAAAAATTTGTTTCGCACATTCTCTTTCTTTGTAGTAAATTTTACAAACATCACTTTTTGTATATTCTACAAATAGCTATTTGTCTCAAAAATTAAAGATTGGCTAAATACCCCACGGACTTTCTCTTTTAAATTAAAAGTATATTCAAAATAATGATACTCATTCCACTGATATCTTGTACTTATCTCCTGCTTTATATCCTACAAATTTCTTCTACGAAGCTGATACATGCCGCATCAGCTCCGTAGATATTTCTAACAACTACTCCACAGGAAACTGCGTATTTGGACCTTGCTCCATGGGCATTTCTGAACCAGGTGCTTGATCTACAGGAGTTTGCGTACTTAGACCCTGCCCCATAGGCATTTCTGAACCAGGTGCTTGATCTACAGGAGTTTGTGTACCTAGACCCTGCCCCATAGGCATTTCTGAAACAGGTGCTTGATCTACAGGAGTTTGCGTACCTAGACCCTGCCCCATGGGCATTTCTGAACCAGGTGCTTGATCTACAGGAGTTTGCGTACCTAGACCCTGCCCCATGGGCATTTCTGAACCAGGTGCTTGATCTACAGGAGTTTGCGTACTTAGACCCTGCCCCATAGGCATTTCTGAACCAGGAGCTTGATCTACAGGAGTTTGCGTACTTAGACCCTGCCCCATAGGCATTTCTGAACCAGGTGCTTGATCTACAGGAGT
>NZ_JBHIOI010000007.1:75625-78944 GCF_042195415.1 Bartonella sp. CE47NXGY
GCTTGATCTACAGGAGTTTGCGTACTTAGACCCTGCCCCATAGGCATTTCTGAACCAGGTGCTTGATCTACAGGAGTTTGCGTACTTAGACCCTGCCCCATAGGCATTTCTGAACCAAGTGCTTGATCTACAGGAGTTTGCGTACTTGCACCTTGCTCCATCGAAACCTCTGAGCCCTGTATCTTTTCTGGCTGTTTTCTTACGGATATATCTTTGTTTGATAACTGCTCAGACACTGAAGAATCATCTCTACTTGATATTTCCGGTTCAATAACACGTCCTGAACCACCCATCATATTATAATTCAAATGAGAAATAGCCCACCAAGTTCCCCCAATAATAACAAAAACGCAAATAGCAGCAAACCACAACGCGCTTAAATTCCACTTGGCGTCTGGACCAGAATTCAAGTGCAAAAAGAAAACAATTTGTACTATAATCTGAATAATCGCCATCCCAATAAGATACGCAACCTTTGTACTAACTGCCCAACTTTCCATCATTCCATACATCACAGGAATAAAAGAACCCAAAGTGAAAAATACAGCCAGAATAAAACCAACCAAATAGGAACCAGTACTGGGACCATGTGTTTCATTTTGCACGCTCATCACAACGCTCCTAATAGATAAACCATGGTGAAAACACCAATCCATACAATATCAAGTAAATGCCAAAAAATGGAAAGACATGCTAAACGTGTTTTATTGTTCTGATCCAAGCCATTACGACGAAGATGAAAAAACATCACAACCATCCAAAGAAGGCCAACACTTACGTGAAGTCCATGGGTGCCAACCAAAGCAAAAAATGCTGACCAATAAGCAGAGAGAATTTCCCGTCCAAAAAGCTGTAAACCTGTTGCAGGATCAATACCCGCATAAGCATTTGGATCAAAATAAAAAACCTCACTCAAAAGTTCATGAAATTCGTAAAGTTCCATACCAATGAAGCAACACCCCAATCCAAAGGTAATAGCCATCCATAAACGCACACCACTGATGTTATTTTTATGTGCTTGTACCATTGCAAAGCCATAAGTGACGGACGAAAACAACAAGAAAGCAGTCTCAACCAAAACAAACTTTAAATCTATAAACTCACTGCCCGCTTTACCACCACCATAAGAAGCAGAAAATACAGCAAAACTTGAAAACAGTGTCGAAAACAGGATTAAGTCTGAAAGAATATAGACCCAAAAACCAAACGTCATTACCGAGCTACTATCGTGGTGAAGTTCATCTATAGTACTCGCGTTATTCATTGTTACAGCACTCATACTGTCACTCCTTGTTCTTTAAGAACAGCCGTAAAGGCATCTTCAGTTTTTTGCACTTCTTCAGCTGGAATATAGTAACCATGATGATCACCTGTTAATGAATGACACACAAGCGTTGCAATAAAACCAACCAGTCCAACCGCAACAAGCCACCAAATATGCCAAACAAGCGCAAAACCAACAACTAATGAGAAGAAGCCAGCAATAATTCCAGCCGATGTATTCGATGGCATATGAATTTTTGTAAATCCACTTGTCGGCCGTTGATAACCACTTTTCTTCATATTCCAATAAGCATCATCAGACTGTATCTTTGGAAGGAGGGCAAAATTATAAGAAGGAGGCGGTGAAGAGGTAAACCATTCAAGTGTACGTGCATCACCCCAAGAATCATTTAATGTTACCGGTAAGTGCCCTTTATGCTTAATACCGTACCAAATCGCCAAAACAACCTGTAGCACAAAACAAAGGATACCAAGTAAGATAATACAAGCACCCAATGCAGCAATAATAAACATCGGCTGCCAACTAGGTTCCATGTAATGCTGAAGACGACGCGTCGCCCCCATTAAACCAAGCGCATAAACGGGGAAAAAGGCAAGGTAAAAACCAATAAACCAACACCAAAAAGATGTAATACCTAGTATGCGATTTGGTTTATAACCAAAAACTTTTGGAAACCAAAATGCAATCCCCGCTAAGTACGCAAAAACCACACCTCCAATAATTGTATGATGGAAATGTGCTATCAAAAAGAGCGAATTATGAAACTGCCAATCAGCAGGAACAATAGATAATAAAACACCTGTTAATCCACCACCAACAAATGTAAAGATCATACCCATGCACCAAAGCATAGGAGGCTCAAAGCGAATCCGACCTCTATACATCGTAAGCAGCCAATTAAAAACTTTTACACCGGTTGGAACTGCAATAATCATCGTAGCAATACTAAAGAAGGTATTTACAGCTTCACCCCCACCCATTGTGAAGAAATGATGGCCCCAAACAAGAAGCGAAAGAATCAAAATAACCAACATGGCCCATATCATTGAAGTATAACCAAAGAGGCGTTTTGAAGAAAAAGTTGATACAACTTCAGAAACAATTCCAAAAGCAGGAACAACCAAAACATAAACCTCAGGATGACCAAAAACCCAAACATAGTTAATCCATACCATCGGATTTCCGCCACCAACATTGGTAAAGAAATTCATGTTCAAATAACGATCACATGCCAAGAGTGCAAATGCTACAGCCAAAACAGGATAAATGACTACAATAAGAACATTGCTGACAAAAGCACTCCAACAAAAAATAGGCATTCTCATCATTGTCATTCCAGGAGCACGCATTTTAATCATCGTTGCAATAAAATTCACTGATCCCATTGTTGTTGCAATACCAGAAAGCTGAAGTGACCATAAATAATAATCTACCCCTGTATCTGGACTCGTTTGCAATTCTGTAAAAGGTGGATACATCAACCAACCACCACGACCAAAATTCCCAACACCTAGGGATATGTTAATCAATATCGCCCCTGCAGCCGTAATCCAAAAACCTAGATTATTTGCAAAGGGAAAAGCAACATCACGCGCACCAATTTGAAGTGGTATAAGATAATTAAAAAGACCAAATAAAATAGGCGTGGCCATGAAAAAAATCATGATCGTACCATGCGCCGAAAAAATTTGATCAAAATGCTCAGGGGGCAAATAACCTGCTGTTTCACTCCCAAGAGCTAAAGCTTGATGCGTTCGCATCATAAGTGCGTCCGCAAAACCGCGAACAAGCATAATAATTCCAAGAACGATGTACATAATACCTATGCGTTTATGGTCAACCGTTGTAATCCAATTTCGCCATAGAATCCCCCACCACCCAAGTACTGTTAGAGCAATAACAGCAATTAAACCAACCAAAACAATCGCAATACATGTATACAAAACGATCGGTTCATGTGCAAGCGCATGAAAAGCACCTGCCGTAGGATCTGTAAGTCTTCCAAACATTTCTCAACCCATTTCAAATGAAATT
>NZ_JBHIOI010000008.1:0-8649 GCF_042195415.1 Bartonella sp. CE47NXGY
ACCGTTGTATCGGCCAAAATCCCAAAACCAGACCAGGACTTTTTTCCACTCACCGTTAATTATCAAGAAAAATCCTATGCTGTTGGTCGAATACCTGGGGGCTATTTAAAACGTGAAAGTCGACCAAGTGAAAATGAAACTTTGGTTTCACGTTTGATTGATCGCCCAATTCGTCCCCTTTTCGTTGAGGGATATAAAAATGATACACAAGTTATTGTTTCCGTTATACAGCATGATCTCGAAAACAATCCCGATATCCTTGCGATGATTGCATCTTCTGCGGCATTGACCCTGTCAGGTGTTCCTTTCATGGGGCCTATAGCCGGTGCCCGCGTTGGCTATTGTAATGGACAATATATTCTTAATCCTCATATCGATGAAATGCCTGAATCAAAACTTGATCTTGTTGTTGCTGGAACAGAAAGTGCTGTTTTGATGGTTGAATCAGAAGCACAAGAATTACCGGAAGATATCATGTTGGGGGCCGTGATGTTTGGTCACAAAGGCCTTCAACCTGTCCTTGATGCCATTATAAAGCTTGCTGAAGTTGCTGCAAAAGATCCTCGTGATTTTGTTCCTGAAGATCTTTCTGAGCTTGAAAAAGCGATGCAGAAAATGGCAGAACAGGATATACGAAAGGCTTACACAATTACTGATAAGCAAGAACGTTATGCTGCAATTGATGCACTAAAGACAGAAATCCTCAATAAATTTATGCCAGAACCAGAAAAAGACTGTCAATTTAGTGCAGATCAAATTGCAACCGTATTTAAACAGTTGCAAGCAAAAATTGTTCGTGGAAACATTCTTGATACCCAAAAGCGGATTGATGGACGCAATCTTTCTACCGTACGCCCTATCCAATCAGAAGTAAGTATTTTACCCCGCACACATGGATCAGCACTCTTTACCCGCGGAGAAACACAAGCGATTGTCGTTGCAACATTGGGAACTGGTGAAGATGAACAATATGTTGATTCTTTGACAGGAATGTATAAGGAAACATTCCTTCTCCATTACAATTTTCCACCATTTTCAGTGGGTGAAACGGGACGCCTTGGTTCTCCAGGTCGTCGTGAAATTGGACATGGCAAATTGGCATGGCGGGCAATTCACCCCATGTTGCCAACGAAAGAATCTTTTCCTTATACCATTCGAGCTGTCTCAGAAATCACTGAATCCAATGGCTCTTCTTCTATGGCAACGGTTTGTGGAACCTCACTTGCTCTTATGGATGCTGGTGTTCCTCTAGCACGCCCTGTTGCTGGTATTGCTATGGGCTTGATTAAAGAAGGAGAACGCTTTGCTGTTCTTTCTGATATTTTAGGGGATGAAGATCATCTTGGAGATATGGATTTTAAAGTCGCAGGAACAGAAAATGGTATTACTGCCTTGCAAATGGATATCAAAATTGATGGTATTACCGAAGAGATTATGAAAATCGCGCTTGAACAAGCCAAAGGTGGACGAATCCATATCCTTAATGAGATGGCGAAAGCTTTAACCAGTGCACGTGCTGAGCTGAGTGAATTTTCTCCACGAATCGAAGTTATGAATATTTCTGTCGATAAAATCCGTGATGTTATCGGCTCTGGTGGTAAAGTTATTCGGGAAATCGTGGAACAAACTGGAGCAAAAATTAATATTGAAGATGATGGTACCATTAAAATTGCTTCTGCTGATGCTAAAACCATTGAAGCAGCAAAACGTTGGATCCATTCTATTGTCGATGAGCCTGAAGTTGGTGCTATCTACCAAGGAACAGTTGTAAAAACTGCAGAATTTGGTGCATTTATAAACTTCTTTGGTTCTCGTGATGGACTCGTTCATATCTCTCAGCTTGCATCAGAACGCGTCACCAAAACAACAGATATTGTAAAAGAAGGTGACAAAGTTTGGGTTAAATTAATGGGCTTTGATGAGCGTGGAAAAGTTCGGTTATCAATGAAGGTCGTTGATCAAACAACCGGAAAGGAAATCACCGGTGATAAAGCGATGAATGAAGAAAAGTGCGTGGATGAAAAAAAACAACCTGAAAATAAGCGCCGCCGTAAGAAAGAAGAGTAAGTTTTTCCTCTTATCGTATCATGAAATGCCATCCCAACATTGGAGTGGCATTTTTCTTTGAAAGAGTCATATGTGTTATTATTTTTGCCTTTTGAAAATCATGAACTCCCGTATCCTGATCCAAACCAGTGTTGGCTAAGTTTTGGTTTAACAGAAATCCCAGCTCCAGAATGGGCACAAAATTTAAAAGTTATTACGCCTTGGCGACCAGATTTTTTAAAATTTGTCGATACTCAATTTCACTGCTCTCCTCAAATAGATAAAACTTTCAGCTATGATGGTGCATTTTTACATTTGAGCAAATATCGTGGTTTGAACCAAAATTGTTTTCTTGATTTATTAGAATGCGTTAAACCCAATAGATGGATTGTAATTAGTGGGGATAAAACTGCTGGTGCTGCTTCAATGATGAAATGGGTCAAAACAATTGTTCCCATCACCAATAAATTGTCTAAAAATCATGGTCTTGTATTTTGGTTGCAAGTTCCTCAACAAATTGAGAGACATAACATTGCGCAATTGCGCTCACCACCGCTCACTTTTGGTAAATTTCAAACCACTTCTGGTATGTTCTCACACGGACGTATTGATCCAGGATCTGCTGCGCTTGCTTCTTATATGCTCAAAATTATTTCTGGAAAAACGGCTGATTTTGGTGCTGGATGGGGTTATCTTTCTCACGTTGCGCTTGAAAGAAGTGAAAAACTCACCGCTCTCGACCTTTATGAAGCAGACTACAATGCTTTGAGAGCAGCAAAACAGCACCTTAAATCCATAACAGCTCCTTTTCCAATTCATTTTTATTGGCATGACCTTGTACATGAACCTGTCACAAATCTATATGACACAATCATTTCAAATCCACCGTTTCACACACAACAAACAACAGATGTTTCATTAGGAAAAAATTTTATTATAAATGCTGCAAAGTGCTTAAAGCCAAGCGGCAGTCTGCTTTTTGTTGCAAACCGCCACCTGCCTTATGAAACATTATTAAAAAATATTTTCCGCACAGTGTTGATACATGAACAAGCCCATGGTTTCAAAATTATCGAAGCACGCAGATAAACAGAACAAGCAATAACTTTCAAAGAATAAAACGTGAAAGATCGATATCAGCAGCAAGCTCGCCAATAGATTTTCTCACATAAGCAGCATCAATTTTAAACGATGTTCCAGCTTTATCAGGTGCAGTGAAAGAAATCTCATCCAAAACGCGCTCCATCACTGTTTGCAAACGACGTGCCCCTATATTTTCAATCCTTGCATTTAAATCTACAGCAATATCTGCTAAAGCATCAATTGCATCATCGGTAATTTCCAAATGAACCTCTTCCGTTGCCATAAGAGCGATATATTGTTTAATCAAACTAGCTTCTGGTTCCGTTAGAATGCGCCGTAAATCTTCCCTTGTTAAAGGGTTCAGCTCCACACGGATGGGCAAACGTCCTTGAAGTTCCGGTAATAAATCAGATGGCTTGGAAACATGAAATGCACCTGAGGCAATAAAAAGAATATGATCTGTTTTGATTTGCCCATATTTTGTAGCAATTGTTGTTCCTTCAACCAAAGGCAAAAGATCCCGTTGAACGCCCTCACGCGAAACCGCAACACTTGCTCCACCATCCCTGGTTGCAATTTTATCAATTTCGTCGATAAAAACAATACCGTCATTTTCAGCAACACGAAGCGCCTCTTGAATAATTTGCTCCTGATCAAGGAGTTTTTCAGATTCATCATCAATGAGCGGTTTAAAAGAATCCTTTACTGTCGTCTTACGGACTTTTGTACGACTGCCCATTTTGCCCAAAATATCTGATAAATTCATAATACCCATTTGTGCCCCAGGCATACCAGGAATATCAAAGGTTGAAGCACTATTGCTATTATTATCGGCGACTTCAATTTCAATCTCTTTCTCATCCAATTCACCTTCACGCAATTTTTTACGAAAACTATCACGGGTAGCAGGACTTGCTGTTTTACCAACAAGGGCGTCTAAAACGCGCTCTTCAGCATTCACGTGAGCCTTTTCTTTTATTTCATCCCGTTTCTTTTCACGCACAAGAGAAATGGCAATTTCAACAAGATCTCGAATAATTTGCTCAACATCACGTCCCACATAACCAACTTCAGTAAATTTAGTCGCTTCTACTTTAACGAAGGGTGCTCCAGAAAGTTTTGCTAATCGACGTGCAATACCAGTTTTACCAACTCCTGTTGGCCCTATCATTAAAATATTTTTTGGCATAACTTCTTCACGCATCGGCTCATCAAGCTGTTGCCTACGCCACCGATTGCGCAATGCAATAGCTACAGAGCGTTTGGCATCATTTTGGCCAATAATAAAACGATCAAGTTCAGAAACAGTCTCACGAGGGGAAAATACAACACACATTTAAATAGCTTTCTCTAAAGAAGATAATTCTGCATCCAATGTTTCAATCGTAAAATGATCATTGGTGTAAACACAAATTTTAGCGGCAATAGCCATAGCTTTACGAGCAATAGTTTCTGCATCCAAATCCAAATCCATGAGTGCACGCGCTGCTGAAAGAGCAAAATTTCCTCCAGAGCCAATTGCCATAACCCCATCTTCTGGCTCTAAGACATCACCAAGCCCTGTTAGAGCCAAAGTTACTTTCTTATCAGCCACGAGCATCATTGCTTCGAGACGACGCAAATAGCGATCTGTTCTCCAATCTTTTGCAAGTTCCACACAAGCACGCATAAGCTGATCAGGATATTGTTCAAGCTTTGTTTCCAATCTCTCCAGTAATGTAAAAGCATCTGCCGTAGCACCTGCAAAACCAGCAATAACCACTCCGTTCTTTCCAAGACGACGCACTTTACGTGCATTGCCTTTCATAATTGTCTGTCCAAGAGAGACCTGACCATCACCGGCCATCACGACTTTTCCACCTTTTCGTACCGTAATAATTGTTGTACCATACATTATGTCTGGCTTATGTTCTGTCATAAGGAAACTCCTTAATATTAACTTTACTTTTTAATATTGATTTCTTTTCATACAATGTAAAACTCAATTACTATTGTCCTATTTAAGAACATATACAGCAAAACACAATGATTCAGCATAACTCAATTTGTTGAAAATGGAAAAATGATATCATTGTTGTCAATGTAAATTACTGCTAAATAGCTTTATATAAACAGTTTGTGCTTTTTAGAGGAAAATTATGAAAAAAATAGCCATAGGGACCTTAGGTGGAACAATTGCAATGACTGCTGATAGTTTTGGTCACATGCAACCGACTTTAACTTCAGATAACCTCATAAAAAGTGTTCCTGATTTAAATAACGTTGCTGATATTCATGCACAAACATTGATGCAAATACCAAGTGGATCTTTATCGTTTCAAATGCTTTTTGAAATAATTAAGTGGGCAAAACAACAAATAAACGCTGGTGCAGAAGGTATTGTTTTAACACAAGGGACTGATACTCTGGAAGAAACAGCTTTTTTTCTTTCTCTTTATTGGAAAGAAGCCGAACCACTCATCATAACCGGTGCTATGCGCATGCCTCATGAAGCAGGCGCCGATGGCCCCGCCAACATTTTAGCAGCCACTCGTGTCGCAGCAGCCACACAAAGTCGTAACAGGGGCGTTCTCGTTGTCATAAATGATGCAATTCATTCACCTTATTGGCTCTATAAAAGCCATACCGTCAAAGTCGAAACATTTCAATCAGGTCTTGCAGGTGTTTTAGGAACTATTTTAGAGGGAAAACTTATTTATTTCAATGATCGAAAATTTTTCCCAAAAACGTTTGATCTTCCCCAAAACCATGATCATCAAATTGCACTCCTCTATTCCTCTTTATCATCTGATGCAAAATTAATGAAACTATGCCTTGAAAGTGGGTATTATGCTGGAGTTGTTATTGCTGGTTTTGGTGCAGGACACTGTAGTTTTCAAGAAGCAGACCTTGTACAACAATATGCACAAAAAATACCAATCATTATTGCTAGTCGTTGTTGTAATGGCTCAACAACTCGTATAACTTATGGCTATAAAGGCTCCGAAATCGATATGATTGCTTCTGGTGCTCTCATGTCTGGTTATTTATCAGCCGTAAAAGCGCGTCTACTTTTATGGACTTTTTTGGCGCAAGGGCACTCATTAGCACAAATCCGTGCAAACTGGAATGACTGGACTATAAGTTAATGAAAAATGATCTACTATCTTAAAAGAAGAGAGCATGCAAAACAAAATTTACTTGAAAATGAAGCCGCTCATCTGTCTACTCTTAAATCAATTGCTGCTGCAAAAAATTCTCGACCAATACAAATGATTGATACGACTATACAAAAAATTAATCAGAAAGATAATCTGATCAAATCCGTTTCTGACCGATATTCACCCTATCGCGTTTTTACTGCACAAGAATGGTCAGAGTTTCGTGCAGACACACCTCTTACTTTGACTTTTGATGAAATTAAGCGTTTACGCTCTATTGATGATCCTATTGATCTTAAAGAAGTCCAACGCATTTATCTTTCTTTATCGCGTCTATTATCATGCCATGTTGAAGCAGTACAGGAACTTTTTCACAAACGTCAGCAGTTTCTTCATCAAGAAGAGAGTAGAAAAACGCCCTTTATTATTGGAATTGCTGGTTCTGTAGCTGTAGGAAAATCAACCACGGCTCGCATTCTTCAAGAACTGTTGAAAAGATGGACATCTAGCCTTAAAGTTGATCTAATCACAACGGATGGTTTTCTCTATCCTAACGCAATCTTACAGCAAAAAAATCGAATGAATCGCAAAGGATTTCCTGATTCCTATGACATTAAAAAGTTGCTGTGCTTTCTTTCGGCTATAAAAGCAGGTATCGGAAATGTCCGTGCCCCGCTTTACTCACATATGATCTATGATGTTCTAGAAAATCAGACTATTACCATTGATCGTCCTGATATTTTAATTGTTGAAGGTATTAATGTATTACAGGTCAGTGATCTTCCTAAAGATGGAAAAGCTATTCCTTTCGTATCAGATTTTTTTGATTTTTCAATCTATGTCGATGCTGAAACAGAAGTCATTCGTCACTGGTATTTGGAGCGCTTTAAACGTTTGCGTAAAACAGCTTTTCAAAATCCTGAATCCTATTTTCATCGTTATGCCCATCTCAATGAAAAAGAAGCTTCAAAAATCGCTGAGGATCTTTGGCAAACGATTAATTTAAAAAATTTACAGGAAAATATATTGCCAACACGACCACGGTCCAATCTCATTCTACGAAAGGGAAAAAATCATTTGGTCGAATATGTCGCACTTAGACGACTATAAGGATCTCATAACTATGCAGCACCACCACATTTATTTTACCTCAACACGTATCGATAACAGTTGCCCTATCATCTTGGTAAACCAAAGAACTCTTGCCAACTTATCACTTGATGCGTCAACAACAGCATGGATAAAAGTTAATGACTTTACTGGTAAAGCGGGACAAATACTCTTTATTCCTCACGAAACGGGGCATTTAAAAAAAGTTTTATTTGGAATTGGCAATGGTAACGATCCTTTTATCACAGGAGTTCTTGCTCAAAAACTTCCTGCTGGTCAATGGCATTTAGAAGGTACAACCTCTGATGAAATAAATACCTATCTTGGATTAGCATTCGGTAGCTATCAATTTAATCGCTATCGTCAAAATTCTTCTTTCAAATCATTATCTATCCATGTCAATGAGGCTATTGATCTTAATGAACTCCAACGAATTTATGAAGCTGTCTTTTTCGTCCGTGATCTCATTAATATTCCAGCCAATGATATGAACCCTGATACTCTCGAAAAAGAAGCTCGAAAACTAGGAAAAACCTATGGTGCTCATATCAAAAGTATTTGTGGAGACGATCTCTTAACCCATAACTTTCCGATGATTCATGCTGTAGGACGAGCAGGCAGCACTGCACCACGACTGATTGAGTTACTCTGGGGGCAAGAACATCATCCTAAAATAACGTTGGTGGGCAAAGGCGTAACTTTTGATACTGGAGGCCTCGATATTAAATCAGCCAATAACATGTTGCTTATGAAAAAAGACATGGGGGGTGGAGCAAACGTTTTGGGATTGGCTAAACTTATCATGGATGCAAAATTGCCTTTCCGTTTACGCGTTTTGATTCCAGCTGTAGAAAATGCAATTTCTGCGAATGCTTACCGACCAGGTGATATTCTCAAAAGTCGTAAAGGTTTAAGTGTTGAAGTAGGTAATACAGATGCTGAAGGGCGACTTGTCCTTGCCGATGCACTCGCCTATGGTGATGAAGAAAGTCCACAATTCATGCTTTGTATGGCTACTTTAACAGGGGCAGCGCGTATAGCATTAGGACCAGATCTTCCCGCATTTTATTGTAATGATTCAATATGGGCACAACAAATTTCTGAATCTGCTCACGCTGTCTTTGATCCTCTTTGGCAAATGCCCCTTTGGAAACCTTACCAAGAGATGTTATCATCACCAATTGCTGATCTTAACAATGTAACTGGAAATAGCTTTGCTGGTTCTATAACGGCTGCTTTATTTCTTAATTCTTTTGTTGAAAAAGCTGAA